>JAAZGU010000108.1 GCA_012511085.1 Erysipelothrix sp.
TATCAATAAGATGCAAGGGGATGTTCTTTAAGCGCACCCATCCTTCCACCAAATCGCGGGTTGTCCCGGCAATCGGTGTCACAATCGCTTTGTCCTCATTAAGAAGCGCATTGAGTAAACTGCTCTTACCGACATTGGGTTTTCCTAAGATGACTGTTTTAATGCCCTCTTTGATAAGCTGCCCATCTTGTGAGAGTTCCAAAAGTGTTTGCGCCTTCGATACCCACGTTTCAATTGCCGGTAAAATTTCTTGTGTCGTTAGTTGATGCACGTCATCGTACTCCGGATAATCAATGTTGACTTCGATATGCGCTAATATATCCAATAATTCATCAATCATTGGCATTAAGATTGCTTTCAAATCGCCAGACAAGCCATGAATCGCGAGCGTCGCCGCTTGTTCACTTTGCGCAAAGATTAAATCATTCACAGCTTCCGCTTGAATTAAATCAATACGACCATGGATGAATGCCCGTTGCGTAAATTCACCAGGCCGTGCCAGCCGTGCTCCTAACCCTAGTAAAATACTAATCAATTGGTTCGCAACAATGGTGCCGCCGTGGGTATTGATTTCCACAATGTCTTCGGTTGTGTACGTTTTCGGACCTTTAAAAACACTCACAAGCACTTCATCAACGATGTCATTGGTCATGGGATCATGAACATGCCCATAGGTGATGGTATGTGACGCTTTGTTTGTGAGATCCTTTGAAAAGATTTGGTTTGTGAGGTTGATGGCTTCGCTGCCACTTAAACGCACAATCGCAATGGCTGATGGAGCGGTCGCGCTACTGATCGCCACAATCGTATCTAAAATCATGTCCCATTCCTTTCAATAAACATGTTTATTATATCATCATTTGCGAAAAGAAGGGGTTGATGAAGCTTTTGGTCCTGTGTGTTAAAGATGCATTTTTTACAAGGCACGTTTATACTTAAAGTGCTCAAAGATACAAAAAAACATTGTGAACACATATTTTAAGGTTATAATAAGCAGATAGAAACCAGGTGAATGAATGCTAACTTTAAAAAATATCCGGAAGTCGTATCAAACCAAAGATTTTATCCAACATGCCCTCAATGGTGTGTCGCTTTCATTTAGAAAAAATGAATTCGCGGCCGTCTTGGGTGCCTCGGGTTCTGGTAAGACGACCTTGCTTAACATCATCGGCGGATTGGACCGTTACGATGAAGGGGAACTGCTCATTGAGGGTGTTTCAACCCAAAAATACAAGTCCAGTGATTGGGATACTTACCGCAATAATCGTGTCGGTTTTGTGTTTCAAAGTTACAACCTGATTCCCCATCAAAGCGTTTTATCCAACGTTGAATTATCACTCACCTTAAGTGGTGTTTCTAAAAATGAGCGCCAACGCCGTGCAATTGAAGCCTTGGATGCTGTGGGGTTAAAAGATCACATTCATAAATTGCCAACGCAACTCAGTGGTGGTCAAATGCAACGCGTTGCGATTGCCCGCTCTCTCATCAATAACCCGGAAATCATTTTAGCGGATGAACCAACCGGAGCGCTTGATAGCCAAACCGGGATTCAAATCATGGATATCCTTAAGGAGGTTGCGAAAGATCGGCTTGTGATTATGGTCACCCATAACCCAAGCTTGGCCAACAAATACGCAAATCGCATCATTGAACTTGAAGATGGTAAAGTCATCCGGGATTCAAACCCACACACAGAACCTGAAACTCAAAATTCAAGAAGAAAACTAAGGCATGCAAAGATGTCCTTTTTAACGGCTGTTTCATTATCAATAAGCAACTTAAGAACTAAGAAAGGCCGTACTTTCATCACGGCACTTGCAGGATCGATTGGAATCATTGGGATTGCTTCCATTTTGGCACTTGCAAGTGGCATCAATTTATACATCAACGACATTGAACAAGAAACAATGAGTGCCTACCCACTAACCTTGGATGCTTCAGGCATCGACCTTAGTGGCTTCATCAGCAGTGCAGAAAGCATGCGTCACATATCAAAAGATGAAGATTATCTTGATAATGAAGTCCCAGTCTTAAACTCATTAAATACAATGTTTGCGAATCAACAACAAAACGATCTAGGTTCTTTGAAAACTTACATTGAATCCAACCATGATTTAATTGATCCTTACACAAAGAATGTTCAATATAAATACGGGGTCACCCCTCAAATCTACTTGGAAAGTGATGACCAAAAAATCCAACAAGTTAATCCTGACTCGCTCATTGGTCGCACCGGCATTGGTCAACCGCCCGCCATGGGCATGATTTCCAGTGATAGTGATTTTGGAATGAAAAGCTTCAGCGAGCTTGCGGGTGATATGAGTTTATTCCAAGATCAATACGATGTCGTTGTGGGCAAATGGCCTGAAGATAAATCTGAACTTGTTGTTGTGCTCATGGAAAATGGAGCCGTGTCTGACTTTACCTTGTATGCACTTGGCTTAAAAGACCGCAACAAACTGGAATCCATGCTTGATGAATTCTTTAATCCAGGTGATCAAACAGAGGCCGCCGATGAGGATGATGACATTGTTACCTACGAGCAAATCTTAGGCAGCACGTTGAAAGTCATCAACCCTGCTGCGAAGTATGCCTACGATGATATTTATGAGGTCTTTGTTGATAAATCCGGTGATGTGGCCTACATGAAACAAATCATAGAAGATGGTTTAAGCCTGCAAGTTGTGGGCATCATCAAAAGCAAAGACTCCGTTCGTACACCGATGCTTTCATCGGGTATTTACTTCCATCATGATTTAATTCCATACTTGATTCAAAATGCCGATGATTATGATATCGTACAAGCACAACTATCAAATCCAGACATTAATGTGTTAACAGGCAATGATTTTGAAGATGAAAATGCTTTTGATGCGAAGGATATCTTTAATTTTGAAAAGCTAATTAAAATTGATGAACGCATGCTTAGAAATGCATTTAAATTTGATGTTCCTAATGTGGACATGGACTTTGATATCGATATTGGTGACATCGACATGCCACAACTGGAACTTTCCGGTTTGTTTGAAAGCCTTGGCAATCAATTAAACATACCTACGGAAGCCATTCAAGATACGTTTGTGGAGCTTTTTGAAGATTTTGTCAACACCCAAGATAACGACGATGTTTCTCAGTGGATTATTAACTTTAGAGATTACTTGCAACAACAAGCTGTGCAAGATAAAATCGCAGCAAGTTTTGAATCCCTTGATCTTGGTAAACAAGTTTCTGATATTATTTCAAACTACTTCATTCAAATGCTGGAACAAACCATCCAAGATGTGTTTGCGAACCTTCAAACGCAAATGGAGGCACAAATCATGCAAAGTATGGGTGGTTTAGCAGGTAGCTTTCGCGTTGATCAAAACATGATCGCAAGAGCCTTTAATTTCAGCATTGATGAAAATGAAATTGTGGATCTCGTTAAAGGTCTGACAACTACCGATGTCAACAATCAGGCCAACAACCTACGTCGTTTTGGCTACCGTGACTTAGACCAACCAACCCAAATCAACATTTATCCAAAGGATTTTAATACCAAAGATGATGTCATTCAATTTCTTGATGACTATAATCACTCAATGGAAACTTCCAATCAAGAAGCAAAGGTCGTGAAATACACTGACTTTATTGGGAGCTTAATGAGTTCTGTCACAACCATTATCAACACCATCAGTTATGCACTTATCGCTTTCGTTGCGATTTCACTGATTGTTTCCTCGATCATGATTGGTGTCATCACTTATGTTTCCGTATTGGA
>JAAZGU010000109.1 GCA_012511085.1 Erysipelothrix sp.
ATAATATACTCCGTTTTTTCCTTTATTACGTTTTATTTCTCTAGATATCGTTGAGGGACTTCTTTCTAAATACCTGGCTATTGCTCTAATTGATGAGCCTTCACTCTTCATTTTCTTTATACACGCATGTTCCTCTATGGTAATATATGTATAGCTCATAACGTTTCCTCCTGGTTGTATCGACAAATACATTTTACCACGAGAACGTTATGGGCATTTTTATTAGTGTTGCACTTATTATGCTAATTTATCATATAAAAAAACCAGTATTTAATTCGTAGAATCAATCAACAAAAACCAAGTTGAAAAGTCACACCAATATAATTGCATTTGTAAATATGGTATAATATTAGTGCTTAAAAATGGAGGTAAATATGAAATATCAAGAAGCATTACAAGCATTTCTGGCTGACTTAGCTGTCGTTAATGTGAAATTACACAATTTACATTGGAACGTTAAAGGAAAGATGTTCTTCCAACTGCATGATCGCACGGAAGACCTGTATGATTACATGTTTGAGCAATTTGATGAAGTTGCGGAACTCATGAAAATCAAAGAAGTTTATCCTTTAGCAAGTTTGAAAGATTACGTTGCGCATGCAACCATTAAAGAATTGGATTCGAAAGACTACAATGCTGATGAAGTGATCAAAATTGTAGTTGACGATTTAAAATCACTCATTGCGAGTGGAACTGCCATTCGTCATGCTGCGGATGAAGAAGATGACTTTACAACAGTCATGCTCTTTGAAGACATTGTGGCAGAGCTTGACAAGAACTTATGGTTCTTTAGATCATTATAAAACTAAAACCCGATACGCATCGGGTTTTTTTATGTCAATTACAAATAGTAGAATTAAAAAAGATGGTCCTTAATTATAAAGAACCATCTTTTTATCTTTAACATATTGTATTTTTCTTAATACATTCCATCAGGCATGGCTGGCATGGTTTCCGGTTCTGGAAGCGATGCGACCGCTGCTTCGGTTGTTAAAAACATGGCAGCAATGGACGCTGCATTTTGTAATGCGAGGCGTGTTACCTTGGTTGGATCAATGATGCCTGATTCCAACATATCAACCCACTTGCCTTGCATGGCATCAAAACCAATGTTGTTGTCCTTTTGCAATTGTGTGGCTACAATTTCACCGCCGTCAAATCCAGAGTTCTCTGCAATTTGCCAGAGCGGCTTTAAAATCGCATCAAAGACCGCACTGATGCCTTTTTGTTCATCGTTGTTGTCACCTTTGATGGTGTCTTTTAATTCTTTGTAAGCGTTCGCTAACGCGGCACCACCACCGATTACAACACCTTCTGCAACCGCTGCTTTGGTTGCATTCAGGGCATCTTCAATCCGTAATTTCTTTTCCTTCATTTCAGTTTCAGTTGCAGCACCAACTTTCACAATCGCAACACCGGTTGTTAATTTTGCTAACCGCTCGTTGAGACGTTTTAAGTCGTACTCGCTGCTTGTGTTTGCGATGACACCACGAATTTCTTGTGCCCGCGCTTCAATATCTGCTTTTTCACCACCACCTGAAACAATGGTCGTGTCATCTTTTTTCACAACAATCTTATTGGCTTTGCCGAGTTGTTCGAGTTCCGCATCTTTTAATTCCATGTTTAAGTCTTTGGAAATAAAGGTTGCACCGGTTACAATCGCAATATCCTCTAAGATGGCTTTTTGGTTATCACCAAAGCTGGGTGCTTTGGTAGCCGCCACATTAAAGGTACCACGCATTTTGTTCACAACTAAGGTCGCAACGACTTCATTGTCAATATCATCCGCAATAATCAACAAGGGTTTGTTGAGTTGGACAATTTTCTCCAACAAAGGTAAAACATCCTGGATTGTTGAAATCTTGTGGTCGGTAACTAAGACATTCGCATCTTCTAAGACAAGCTCCATCTTCTCACGGTCGGTGACCATGTAAGGTGAAACATAACCTTTGTCGTATTGTAAGCCTTCCACAACTTCCAGTTCCGTTTCAAACGTATTGGACTCATCCACGGTAATGACACCTTCACGGCCTACTTTATCCATGGCTTTCGCAATCGTTTGACCGATTTCATTGGAACCGGCAGAAATTGCCGCAACATCCGCAATGTCTTGGTTTGATTCAATCGTACGGGTTTGTTTTAGTAAATGATTCGCAATCGCTTTCGATGCTTTCTCAATGCCATCCCGCATTAAGACTGGGTTTACCCCACGTTCAATCGCCACTAAACCATTGTGAATAATGGATTGAGCCAAAAGCGTGGCAGTCGTGGTACCATCCCCGGCCGTATCGTTTGTTTTGTTCGCAACTTCATACACGAGTTTGGCACCCATGTCTTCAAATTTATCTTCTAATTCAATCTCACGGGCAATCGTTACACCATCGTTTGTAATCAGTGGTGAACCATAGCCTTTCTCTAATACCACATTGCGCCCTTTGGGCCCTAATGTGATGCGCAATGCATCCGCTAAAGTATCAATGCCTTTCAGCAAATCATTACGAGAATCTCTTGAAAAACGTACTTCTTTTGCCATATTCCCTCCTACTTAATAACCGCAAGGATATCCTTGCTATCAACAATTAAATACTCTTTGTTTTCATACTTGATATCAGTGCCAGCATACTGCTTAAATATCACTAGCTGACCAACTTCAACACCAACTGGTACTAATTTGCCATCGACTTCACTTCCGGGACCCACCGCAACGACGTTTGCCATCGATGGTTTTTCTTTAGAAGCTTCTGCCAAAATAATGCCACTGGCTGTTTTCTTTTCAACTTCTAGTTTTTCTAATAAAACACGATCTTTTAATGGTACAATCATACTCTCTTCCTTTCTTCTAACTTTTAGCACTCCTGTTAAATAAGTGCTAATCCATCTCTTATTATAATAAATCACAAAAAGTTGTCAACACTTAAACTTGTAAAACTTGAAGGTCTGCTTTGATTTGTTAATTTCAGACACCATACATCCACGCCCTGTCGCATCAACACGCCGAAGATTAATACTTTTGCCTATTATGCCTTCGCTTTTTATCATTAACCAGCACCGC
>JAAZGU010000110.1 GCA_012511085.1 Erysipelothrix sp.
ATGGAAATGTTAGGTCATTCCTTCTTTATTTTCACCGATGAGGAAACAGAAGCGATTGCGGTCGTTTACAAGCGTCATGACGGCGGTTATGGTTTGCTTGAAACGGTCTTTGAATAAAACTAATTTATAATTGAAATCCACTGCCTTTCATTCAGAGAGGCAGTTTTTAATTGCTTGGGTATCTGTTACAATAGACGTTGTTTAGGGCTTGTTCATGGGTTTTAAAGATAAGCGAATGATGAGTGTGTGTCAAAAGGAAGGTATGTGTCATGATTGTTGTGAAAGACTTAGTAAAGAAATACGGAAAGTTGGTCGCGGTGGATCGCATTGATCTGCAAGTTGACCCCGGTAAGATTACCGTGCTTTTAGGTCCAAACGGGGCGGGCAAGTCCACAACCTTAAAGAGCATTGCGGGCTTGCTGAACTATGAAGGCGAAATTTACATTAACGATTATGACCATCGTGACCTAGAGGCAAAACATAAGTTTGCCTACGTCGCAGAATCACCCATGCTTTATGATACTTTGACAGTGGATGAACATTTACGTTTTGTTTTAAAAGCCTATAAAAAGCCAGAAGCTCACGATAAAATTATCGAATTGCTAGAAACGTATGACATGTTGGAACATCGCAAGAAGCTTGCGAAAGAATTGTCGAAAGGGATGGCACAAAAGCTTTCATTTTTATGCGCCCTTATTATTGAACCAGATACCTTGATTGTCGATGAGCCACTGTTGGGCTTAGATCCGAGTGCGATTGAGCAACTCATGCAAACGCTGGTTGCGCTTAAACATCAAAACAAAGCGATTTTGTTGAGTACGCACATCATTGACATGATTGAGGATATTTATGATGAAGCCTACATCATGGATCAAGGAAAAATTATAAATCATGTCATCAAGAGTGAACAAACAACAACCTTGAAACATCTCTTCTTTGAAAGTGTGGGCAAGCAACTATGAATGCCTTATGGTATTTATCTTATAAAAAGTTATGGGGCATTGTTCGGGGTTGGTTTCGCAAGCCCGTAACTGCGATTTTTACGGTGCTTTCCATTTTGGTATTGATTGTTATGGTTGGTTCCCTTATCTTTGTGCCACAAGCACAAAACATTGAGGACTTTTCACTTGCAAGTCTGATTTTTGTGGTTGTCTTTGGCATTGTTTTAATTACAGTCTTACTCAATGAAAACAAGGCTTTGGTCTTTCTTAGTGATGCACGTTTTGTGCTATCGGGCCCCTTTAGTAAAAAACAGGTGCTCGTCTATATTTTAATTAATGATTTAGCGCAGAACCTGGTCATGACCCTTATGTTTAGTGGTTATATTTTATTTTTCTTTCGGGGTGCCATTGGAACTTTCTATCATTTCGTGGTCTTTATTTTGACCATGCTTTCTTATTTAATGTTGATGATGTTTTTTTCATCCTATGATTATATTTTAGAAAAAAGCAAACCTAATTATCGCCGTTATAAGAAATTTGTAGTTTTTATCATGGTGCTTGGTTTTGTTGGCTACGTGGGCTACTTTTTATTGCAAAAGCCCTTGAATTTAGTTTATATACCACGTTTATTTTTTAATTCAAAATTGTATTGGTATCCCATCTTTGGCTGGCAAATTGGGACTTTGTATTACGGTGCCAGTCATCAGTATTTATATTTTGTGGGGCTGTTGTTGCTGCCGCTTGGCTTGGCTTTGTTGTCGGCGTATTTATTTTTTAATACCAAGGTTGATTTTTATGAAGCCGCCCTTTCGGATTCAGAGCACTTGCAAGGAATTTTAGAGAAACAAAAAGCAGGGGATGAGTCCTGGCGTGTCAAGGTGCGTGAAAAAGAAGGTAACTTCTATGAAGGTGCTTGGGCCTTGTGGTCACGTTTTGTGCTGCAGATGCGCAAAGCAAGGCAATTGTTGCGGGTTCAAGACATTATTTTCTTTGTCCTGTATACGGCGATTGCTTACTTTAGCGGGAGCATTGAACATTATCGGACCATGCTGAGCATTGCGGTATTTTTGGCCATCAACAATGAATCGTTAATTTATGAACTGAAACGTCCTTTTGTGTATTTAATCCCAGAAGCTAATTCAAAGAAAATGTTGATTTTAACCTTGCCCATCTTGTACCGAACTTTGATTATATCCTTACTGGGTGGCTTGGTGAGCTTACTTTTGTTTAAAGCAAGTTTCGTGGATGCGATCCAGTTGGTGCTTTCCCTATGGGGGATTGCTTTAATAATTTTGGGTGCAGGTGTGTTTTCCTTGCGTCTTTTGCGCGGTAATCAAAACCCATTCATTAGTCTCTTAATACGCATGTTTGTGATTATCGTTAGTTTCATTCCTGTGATTTTAATTATGATCATCGTCACTTTCTTTGTGGTTCCCATTGATGATCCACGGTGGATGACGGTGTTAAACATGGTGATGGTTTTCACCAACAGTGGCATGTATTTACTGTTGGTGTGGCTTGCCAGTAAAATTTTAGATGGCAATGACATGTTCGTGTAGCGGGTGGTATAATGATGAAAAGGAAAATAAAATGAACGTAAAACATCCCGTAACGCAAGCTGTTTTTCAACAGCTTGTCAAACAATATACTAACTTTCCCCAAACGCTGCAGACCCTGCAGCAATTTTTGATGAGCCTTGATCCTTACATGGATCATTACCCGCAGGTTAGTGAAACACAGCTTTTGAGTTTGTTGCTGCC
>JAAZGU010000111.1 GCA_012511085.1 Erysipelothrix sp.
ACAGCCGGTTCATTTAAAACGACACCTTCATCTTTAACATAAATGAGTACATTGGCAGTACCTAAATCAATTCCAATTGATTTTGAAAACAACATAATGAGATCCTTCTTTCAATAAAACATGTGTATTATATCATAAACTATTTTTTATGACTATGACAGCGTTTGATACATAATATTAATTAAAAACTGCGCCACGGCATAACCTAAGACCATGGCTAAGATAATATACAGCAATTGTGCTTGCCAAACCCTGTTCTTTTTAAGAAATTTATTAAAATCCAAACTGCCCAAGGCTAGCATTGAAAATGCAAAACTTATAAAATGGATTGTAATTCGTACAATTGGATTCACATCCATCACTCCTTAGGATGCTGCTTTGATGCGATTAACTGCTTTCTTAAGCGCAATCTCCGCACGCAGCATATCCACTTCTTCTTTATGCAACATTAACTTTTCCGCATGCTCTTTTGCTTGTAAAGCCCGCTGAACGTCAATTTCTTCACTGTGTTCAATGGCTTCCACCAACAAGGTGGCAACATTGTTTTGAAAATACAAGGTGCCCCCGGCAATCGCATAGCGCTGCTCTTCGCCATTTTCGCGGGTCCGCATCAATGAAATCGTTAAAATCGCAACAATGGGCATGTGGTTCTTTAAAATCCCAAGTTGCCCTTGTGTTGTTTCAACATTTAAGATTGTCGTGTTCATCACTTTATACAAACCCTTTGGGGTAACTATTTTAACTTGAAACATGCTTATTCACTCGCTTCCGCTCGTTGATAAACATCTTCGATGCTACCGGCATACATAAAGGCCGATTCCGGCAGATGGTCCACACGTCCGCTTAAAATTTCTTTGAAACTTTCAACCGTTTCATTCAAGGGAACAAAGATTCCGGCATTACCAGTAAACTGTTCTGCCACAAAAAATGGTTGTGACAAGAAGTTTCGTACCCGCCGTGCCCGATTCACGATGATTTTATCTTCATCGGACAGCTCATCCATACCCAAAATCGCAATGATGTCTTGCAGTTCTTTGTAGCGTTGCAATAATTCTTGCACGCCCCGTGCCACTTGATAATGATCTTCACCAACGATGAGTGGATCCAGCATGCGGCTTGTGGAGTCCAAAGGATCCACCGCTGGATAAATTCCAAGCGCCGCAATCGAACGATCCAAAACCGTTTTCGCATCAAGATGCGTAAAGGCGGTTGCGGGCGCCGGATCTGTTAAGTCATCCGCTGGCACATAAATCGCTTGCACCGATGTAATCGATCCATCCTTGGTCGATGTGATCCGCTCCTGGAGTTGCCCCATCTCGGTGGCAAGTGTTGGTTGATAACCAACCGCAGATGGCATCCGTCCCAACAGTGCTGAGACTTCCGAACCTGCTTGTGTAAAACGGAAGATGTTGTCAATAAACAACAAGACATCTTGATGATCGACATCCCGGAAATGTTCCGCCATCGTCAATCCCGATAAACCGACACGCATCCGCGCTCCTGGAGATTCATTCATTTGCCCATAGACAAGCACTGTCTTTTCCAAGACATTGGCATCTTTCATTTCATTGTATAAGTCATTGCCTTCGCGGGTCCGTTCCCCAACCCCGGCAACAACCGATAAGCCACCGTGTTGTTTGGCGACGTTATGAATCAATTCCTGCATCACTACGGTCTTACCAACACCGGCACCACCAAAGAGTCCGACTTTACCGCCTTTGGCATACGGGCACAATAAGTCCACGACTTTAATGCCGGTTTCCAAGATTTCAGTGGTCGTTTGTTGTTGTTTGAAGGTTGGTGCACTGCGATGAATCGGATCGCGTTGCACGCGTGGGTCAATGGCTTCCATTTCATCAATCGGTTCCCCTAAAACATTGAACATCCGCCCCAAGACTTCTTTCCCAACCGGTACTGAAATCGGGGCGCCGGTATCAATGGCATCCAATCCGCGCACTAAACCATCGGTGGAACCCATGGCAATGCAGCGGACCACATCATCACCAATGTGTTGCGCAACTTCAACGACAAGTTTTTTATTATCGAAATAAATATCAATGGCGTTATACAAGGCCGGTAATTCCACGTTTGAAAAACGGATATCAACGACCGGTCCAATGATTTGAATAAGTTTTCCTGTTTTTGCTTCCATAATAAGTCCTTTCTAGAGCGCATCCGCACCAGCGATAATTTCTGAAATTTCTTGTGTAATTTCAGCCTGGCGTGATTGATTGTATTTAAGTGTTAATTCCTCCACGAGTTCCTCGGCATTCTCCGTTGCATTTTCCATGGCAATCCGACGTGATGCTTGTTCACTTGTCTTTGCTTCTAAATACAAACGATAGACCATGCTGACCACACTCATGGGAATTAATTGTTCTAAAATAGTATGCGCGTTGGGTTCAAAAATTGTATCAATGTAATTTGTATGGGTTTCAACACGCTGGGGTTGAAAAGGTAAAATTTGAGTTTGCGTCGCCTCAAAATTGATAGAGTTTATAAATTTTGTATAAACCACATGCACGGATGTCACTTTACCTTGTGCATAACGTCTTAACACATCCAGCATCGCATCATCAATGGCTTTAAAAGTTAAGTCATCGCTTAAAATCCGATTATGATTCACAAGCTCATAATTTCGGTAAGTAAACCAACTGTAACCTTTAGTGCCAATCACAAGGTATGCTCCCGCTTGCGGTTCATCATTAAAGTATTTCAAAACATTCGCATTGTATGCACCACATAAACCCAAATCGGAGGTTAAGACGATGACCAGGGGATTGGTGTCGGCTTGCGGCTTCAGCCAAATGGAATCTTTGTCTTCAGCTGCCTGCAACACGTGGTAGGCCACATCCAAAATGGTGTCACTGTAGGCTTTGTTTTTGTCTAAAACGACTTTCTGTTTTTGAAACTTGCTAATCGCAATCATTTCCATGGCTTGCGTGATCTTTTTGGTCGCTTCAATGGAACGGATGCGTCGTTTTATGGCTTGTTTTGAAACACCCATAAATTAAATATTCCCTTTCATTTCTTGATAGGCCAAGACAAAATCGGTGCATGCTTGATGCATTTGTGTATGCAATTCATCAGAAATTGCCTTTTCTCTTGCTAGAGTTGCGACAATTTCAGGATGGGTATCGCGAAAGTAACGATGCAATTGCGCTTCAAATTGTGATACTTCCTCAATTTCAATGCCTTCTAAGAATTTATATTTGGCACTGAAAAGTGAAATGACAATGTAAGCCAAGGGCATCGGTGCGTATTGTTTTTGTTTTAAGAGTTCCGTTAAACGCGCCCCATGATCAATGATGCGCTTGGTGGATGCATCAAGATCGGAACCAAATTGCGCAAAACTCAAGAGTTCATGATATTGCGCCAATTCTAATTTAAGGGAACCCGAAACTTGCTTCATGGCTTTGGTTTGTGCCGCCGAACCAACGCGTGACACACTCAAACCACTATCAACGGCTGGTCGCACACCAGCATTGAAAAGTTCGGTTTGTAAGAACAATTGCCCGTCGGTAATTGAAATCACGTTGGTTGGAATGTAAGCGCTGATATCACCTGCTAAGGTTTCCACAATCGGTAGTGCCGTTAAGGAACCACCACCATGATTATCATTAAGTTTGGCTGCACGCTCCAACAAGCGTGAATGCAAGTAGAAGACATCACCCGGATACGCTTCGCGTCCTGGCGGCCTTCTTAAAAGCAAGGACATGGTCCGGTAAGCAACCGCATGTTTGGATAAATCATCATAAACAATCAACACATCTTTGCCTTGTTCCATCCATTCTTCGCCCATGGCACAACCCGCATAGGGAGCGATGTATTGTAAAGGCGCCATTTCGGAGGCCGTCGCACTGACAACCGTCGTGTATTCCATGGCGTTGTGAGATTTTAACTTCTCAACAATTTGTGCGACCGTCGATGCTTTTTGACCAATCGCCACGTAAATACAATACATGTCTTGATCTTTTTGATTGATGATGGTGTCAACCGCAATCGCTGTTTTTCCGGTTTGACGATCCCCGATGATGAGTTCTCGTTGACCGCGGCCAATCGGAATCATGGAGTCAATGATCTTCAATCCAGTTTGTACCGGCTGATCCACAGACTTCCGGGTCATTACCCCGGGCGCCACCCGTTCCACCGGCCGTGTTTTATCACTGATGATTTCACCTAAACCATCAATGGGTTGTCCTAAAGCATTGACGACCCGCCCTAAAAGGGCATCGCCCACTTTAACCTCAACGATGCGACCCGTACGTTTGACCTCATCGCCTTCTTTAATAAGAACATCGGATCCAATTAAAACCGCACCCACATGATCTTCTTCCAGGTTTAAAACCATCCCGACCACATCATGAGGGAACATCAATAATTCGCCAGCCATCGCATTATTTAAACCATGCAACAATGCGATGCCATCACCAACACTCAGCACATAGCCAACATCATCGACCTGCAACTCACTTTGGTAATGTTTTATTTGATCTTTAATTAAAGCACTTATTTCTTCGGGTTTTAATTGCATATCATCACCTGCTCTCTTTCAATAACTGCGCCTTCAGTTGCGCCATTTTCGCTTGCATCGAAGCATCTATCACCACATCATTCACCACCACTTTAATCCCCGATATCAACTGCGGATTAAGGTAGTTTTTAAGCGCTACTTTGCTTTCCAACATCTGCGATACGGTTGCTTCAATTTGTTGATGCTCAGTGTCACTTAATTGTCGGATTGAATACACAATCCCTTCTTCAATGTTGTAGTGTTTATTAAATAAAGAATGAAACTCATCAATGATTCCCTTGATTAATGACACACGTCGTTTATCGATGAGAATCATAATCCATGAAATCAAATGGGTTTCAACTTTGCCTTCCAGAATGCTCTGCATCATTTCTTTTTTTGTATCAGCTTCAATTTTTAAAGACATTAAAAACGCTAACACATCATCATCAAAGACATCCTTTAGTAAGGTTAGTTGTTGTTCATAAACATCCAGCTTATGTTCTTCAAGCGCCAAATCATACAGCGCCACTGCGTAACGGTTCGCAATTTTTCTCACGAATGCTTCGCTTCCTTCACAAACGTTTCGATGGCTTTGCGATCAAATTCTTCATCAATCTTATCGTGCATCAAACGTTCGCTCGCCAAAAAGGCAACATCTACAATTTCTTTTTGAATGCTGTCCTGCATGGCTTTCACCTGTAACTCAATCTGTTGATTGGCTTGCGTCAGCTTTTGTTGCGCTTGCACTTGGGCTTCATCTAAAATGGTTGCTTTAATCTGCTTGGCCTCAATTTCAGAACGCTGAATAATAACTTGTGCCTTCTGTGCCGCTTCTTTAAGTTGCGCTTGCGCTTGGACTTGCTGTTGCTCAGCTTGACTTTGCATCTGATGCGCATCATCCAAGGTCTTTTGCGCTAAATCCGCACGTTTCGCAAGCAAGTTCATGACCGGCACCCATAAGTACTTTTTCATAACAAAAAGTAAAACACCAGTCGCCATTAACTGGGCAAGCATTGTGATGGGATCAGGAATTAAACTACCGAGAATATCAATATCAGGCACGTCCATCACCTCCTCATCTTATCTATTTAACGACAAATATTAATACAAACGCAATTAACATACCATAGATAGCCGCTGTCTCAGCGATTGCACTACCAATAATAAGCATTGTACGAATCTTATCTTCAGCTTCGGGATTTCTACCGACAGCTTCTACTGCCTTACCGGCAGCATAACCTTGACCAATACCGGTCATCATTCCGGCAAGCATTGCGATACCTGCACCAATTGCGACTAACCCTCTCGCTAAATCCATACTTAATCTCCTTTTCTATTGTTAGGCAAATTCATTGCCAACATATACCGTAGTTAATGAAATAAAGATAAACATTTGAATCGCACCCACAAACAAATCAAAGTAGAAATGTAAAAAAGGCGCAATGAAGGGACCAATGAAGTTGATTTGGCCAAGCACAGGGATAAACCCTGAAATATAGGCCGTAAAACCATACACCAACAATAAAATAATAGAACCACTGGTGATGTTACCAAAGAGACGCACAGACATGGAAATCACCGGTGCCAGTGTCCCAAAGAAGTTCATAATAAAAAACAAGGGATGGGGATCAAAGTACCCTTTGATGTAGCCTTTTAAACCGTTGTGTTTAATGCTGGCATGCTGCACCAAGATAAAGGTAATGAGTGCCAAGGTTAAGGTAACACTGTAATTCTTGGTTGGTTGGGTAATTCCCAACAGCCCAATGGTGTTACTGATTAAAATATAAAAGGCCAGCACGCCCACATAAGGGGCATACTTTGGTGCACTTTCATCCTTAACATTATCCTTGGTTAGTTTGTTGAGCGATTCCACAATCATAATCGCAAGCAAGGTCAACCCTTTGGGTTTCGCATAAGGATCAGCCTTTTTAATGCTGCGATGCATGGCCAAAACTAAAGCAATCACAAGCGTGCTCACAATAAAAATCGAAATAACTTCAACTTGGATTTTTAAATTAATGGCTCCGATCATGATTTTCTCCTTTTTTCTTAAGCTTCACTTCACTCACATACACGACTAATTTTATCATAACTAACCCAAGCGCGACCATGTATATACTAAACAAGTGCGGCCACACAATCGCAGTTAGAAACGCTAAAATCATCAAACCATAGTTTATCATAGCGTTGAATATAAATAAAGATAAGGTAAAATGCTCCCGAAACAAGAGCTCATCCACGTAGTTTTGATGCAGAAGAAAATTGATCTGACTCACAGCCACACCAACAATCAGCCCTAATCCATATTTAAGCTGCCAAAAACTCAATGCAAGTGCGAGCCCACATCCGATAAAAAAGGTGCGGGTTTGTATTTGGCGAATGTAGTTTTTCTTCATTGTTTTGCCCAACGATACAAATAATAAAAAGCGTTAAAGACACCCACAAGAACACCGATGAGGGTCAAGATAGGGTTGGTATGAAACCGTTCATCCAAATAATAACCCAACAAACTAAACCCGCCCACGCTTAAGGCAATCACCATTCCTAACTCAAGTGCTTTAACGACTGCTTTTTTCATTTACTTGGTGCCAAAGATTCGATCACCGGCATCACCGAGTCCCGGAACGATGTAACCGACTTCATTAAGCTTCTCATCAAGGGAAGCCAAATAGATGTCAACATCCGGATGATCATCCTCCACACGTTTCACCCCTTCAGGAGCGCCCACAAGACACACAAGCTTAATGCTCTTGCAGCCTCTTTCTTTCAATAAAGAAATGGTTGCGCTGGCTGAGCCGCCTGTCGCTAACATGGGATCTAAAACCATGACGACAGAATCTTTCATGCTTTTGGGAAATTTCGCATAGTACTCATGCGGTTGAAAGGTCTCCTCATCGCGATACAGGCCAACATGACCCACTTTGGCTGTTGGAATCAAATCCAAGATGCCATCCACCATGCCGAGCCCAGCCCGTAAAATTGGAATCAGCACCACGCTTTTTGCCAACTCATAGGTTTGGCAAGGACCCATGGGTGTTTCAATCTCAACTTCCTTGAGGGGTAAATCACGAGAAATTTCATAAGCCATCAAGCCCGCGACTTCATCTAAATTCTGGCGAAAATCTTTGGTTCCTGTTTCCTTGTTCCGCATTTGGGTTAATTTATGCGTAATAAGTGGGTGATTTAATACGTGTAACATAGTCTCTCCTTATTTTTTCTCTTTAATGAATGCTGAAATCTCTACTTTTAAACGATCAAGCTGGCTTTGATCACGCAAAGCCGCAATAATCCATAACGTGATTTGTTTAAAATCCTGCTCATTGTAGCCTAGGGTCGTCATCGCCGCACTGCCCAGACGAATGCCACTGGTAATCATCGGTGATAAGGCATCGTAAGGGATGCTGTTTTTATTGGTCGTGATAAAAATACGCTCCAAGATTGCCTCGGCTTCTTTACCTGTTAAATTAAAACCACGTTGCACATCAATCATCAATAAATGATTGTCGGTACCATGACTGATAACCGGCACATCATGCTCCATGAAGGTTTTAGCCATCATCTTCGCATTGGCAATCACTTGTTTTTGATAAGTGGTGAAATCGGGCTGCATGGCCTCTTCAAAACAAATGGCCTTGGCTGCCACGACATGCATGAGCGGTCCCCCTTGAATCCCTGGAAACACGCTGCGATCGATTGCTTTCGCATATTTTGCTTTGGATAAGATGAGTCCACCGCGTGGCCCCCTTAAGGTTTTATGGGTGGTCGTGGTCACAAAATCCGCATAAGGCACCGGTGATGGATGCAGTTGCGCCGCAATCAAACCCGCAATATGCGCAATATCAGCCATCAAATAAGCACCAACCATATCCGCAATTTCACGAAACTTCTTAAAATCAACCACACGCGGGTAGGCACTGGCACCTGCCACAATTAATTTAGGACGGTGTTTCAACGCCAAATTAGTCACTTCCTCAAAATCAATGCGATGCGTGACAGGATCCACCCCATAATGGACAAAATCATACAACTGCCCTGAAAAACTGAGATTGTGACCATGGGTTAAATGACCACCAGCTTTTAAGTTCATCGCCAAAACGACATCCTTTGGTTTTAAAACGCTCATGTAGACAGCCATGTTCGCACTCGAACCCGAGTGCGCCTGCACATTGGCATGTTCCGCACCAAACAACTGCTTCGCCCCCGCAATCGCTAACTTTTCCACCGCATCCACTTGCTCACAGCCACCATAATATCGATGACTCGGATAACCTTCTGCATATTTGTTGGTTAGCACACTACCGGTGGCTTCTAAAACCGCCTTGCTGACAAAGTTTTCAGAAGCAATGAGTTCAATTGTACGCATCTGCCGCTGTTTTTCTTGTTCAATGATTTCAAAAATACTACTGCCATTCATCAACTGCATCTTCTTCAATTTTTTTAATTTTATCAATACGGCGTTGATGACGAGCTTCATCACTAAATGGTGTCATCAACCACTTCGAAACAATTTTAAGCATCGTTTCTTCATCAATCACACGTCCACCCATCGCTAAAATATTGCTGTCGTTGTGTTCACGCGTCACCTGCGCCAACCCCGGATCATTAACCAAAGCGGCACGAATGCCTTTAACTTTGTTTGCAGCAATTGAAGCACCAATACCTGTTCCACAAAAAATAATACCTAAATCTGCATCATGATCCGCAACTGCTTTTGCGGCAGGATAAATAGTGTCTGTGTAGTCAACACTGTCTTCATCAAAAGAGCCGAAATCCATAACTTCATAGCCCCACTTTTCAAGTTTACTCTTCAGTTTCTCCTTCAACTCAAAACCACCATGATCGGTTGCCAAAGCAATCGTAAGTGGTAAATACTCCATCAAATCATGTTTAATTTCTTCCATACTAATATCTCCTTCTCTTAATATTTTTAATTTTTTATCACTTGCATCCAACACCGTGGATGGCAATTTATTGTGACTAAATCCAACAACAAGCGCATCAACTTTACCTTTAAAGGTTAAATAAGCTACTTCAAAGTCTTTGACAACCTCGGCTTCGGACAGGTTCGCTGAGCTAACAAGCAAGGGCCCCACCTCATTAATAACTTCTAAAATAAATGGATCATTGGGCATCCGAACCCCAATGGTTCGATATTCTTTTTGTTGATCATCTAAATACGTTGATTTTTTGTTAAACACAACCGTTAACGCTCCTGGCATCCAGCGTGTAATAATCTTTCGATCACGAATGCTTAATGCAGCAACTGACTCAATTTGATCAATGGAGGAAACCATCATCGGGAGTGGCTTAGTTTCTGGTCTTTGTTTAAGTGCCTTCAACTTAGAAACCGCTTCAGGATGCTTGGCTAAAGCCGCCAACCCATAGACTGTATCGGTTGGAAACACAACCAAACCCCCTGCTTTTAATGTTTCCACAACACGTTGAAGTTCATCTTTTTTAAGTATTTTTGTTTCCATCTTCTCCTCCTTTTAATACATCTATTTTATCATATTTTATCACTGAACCTGCAATTGAAGATTTTTAAAGTTCAAGATTAAAATACATAAAAAACATGCGATCTTTTTGGTTAATGTCCTGCACAACTTCAACACGCACCCGTTCAAAACGTTTGTTGATTTCATCCAGAAGCGCCTGTTTTTGATCAAATCCGATTTCAAAGGCCACCATGGCCCGCTTTTTAATGAGATTGGGAATCTGATTCAATAATTTCCGGTATAAATGCAAACCATCGTCGCCACCATACAAAGCTAAATGCGGTTCAAAGTCTTTGACGGAGCTTTCAATGATTTCATCCTTGCGAATGTAAGGGGGGTTACACACAATCACATCAAAGCGTAAGCCCGCTTCGATGAGCGGGTCACCCATATCACCTTGATAAAATTGAATATCCAAATCATGCGCCTTAGCATTGGCTTGTGCCACTTTGAGCGCCGCTGGACTGATGTCACTGGCAATCACAGTTGCGGCGGCATGATCACTTTTAAGGGCGCACGCTAGCGCACCACTGCCGGTTGCGATATCCGCAATCACAACATCTTGATCAAAATAATCAAACACATCCGCACTGACATGACCAGCTAATTCTTCCGTTTCACTGCGCGGGATTAGCACATGTTCATTCACTTTTAATTTCAAGCCATAAAACCATTCATACCCCAACACATATCCTAAAGGTTCATCCTTAAGCACACGGGCTTTGTTTGTTTGATAACGCTCTATAAATTCATCTGATAACACCGTGTCCATATCAAGGTATAAATCCATCCCTTGCGCTTGCAGCATTTCAAAAATAAGGCGTCTTAATAAAGACACCCTTATTTCATCTTGGATCTGATTTTTATTTTCACTCAATAAGATTCTAGGCGTCTTCATCCAGAGGTGCTTCCAATTTCTTTTGTTGTTCCCAACTCAGCAGGGCATCAAAGATATCCTGCATGCGCCCATCCACAATGCGATCAAGTTGCACAAGCGTTAAACCGACCCGATGATCGGTCACACGGTTCTGTGGATAGTTGTAGGTGCGAATTTTTTCAGAGCGATCACCACGTCCAATTTTCATGCGCCGCTGTTCGCCCAATTCCGCTTCCTGTATTTCTTGAAAGTGTTCATAGACGCGTGCACGAATGATTTTCATGGCCATGTCTTTGTTGGCATGCTGCGAACGTCCATCTTGCACATTCACGCTGATGCCAGTTGGATTGTGAGTAATCCGCACTGCTGAATCGGTTTTATTGACATGTTGACCCCCGGCCCCACTGGCACGGTGGGTTTCAATCGTTAAATCTTCATTATTGATTTCCACATCTTCTTCCTGGGCTTCCGGCATCGCCAGCACCGTCGCGGTCGAGGTGTGCACTCGCCCTTGGGTTTCTGTTTTCGGAATCCGCTGCACGCGATGTGCTCCCGATTCAAACTTCAAGTAACGGTACACTTGTTCACCTTTGACTAAAAATGAAATTAAAGTAAAGCCGCCAACTTCCGCTTCACTGGCTTCCAGAACTTCAACGTCCCAATTCATAAGTTCCGCAAAGCGGCTGTACATCCGAAACAAATCGCCGGCAAAGATGTTTCCTTCATCCCCACCAGCAGCACCTCGAATTTCCATGATGACGTTTTTGTCATCATCTGGATCTTTTGGTAACATTAAAATTTCAAGCTTGGCTTCCAAATCGGTTAACTGCGCTTGTAAATCAGCGATTTCCATCTCTGCCATTTCCACCAACTCCGGATCGCTTTCATCCAACAGTGCCTGCGCCTCATTGAGTTGTGTGTTTAAATCTTGATACACCTTAAAAGTATCCACAACTTCCGTGATGCTAGCTTGTTCTTTCGCCAGCGTCGCCATGCGTTTTGGATCTTTCACGATGTTTTCATCCATCAGTTGTTCATCAAGGACACGAAACCGTTCTAAGTAACGTTGTCCTTTTTTTATCATTGCATTCATAAACCCTCCTAAGCTAATTCGTGCGTTAAGTTTTGAAGCCAAACACCTTGTTTAACGCGCCAGGTGCCGATAATCAAACGCACCAACTGTTCACTTTGGACAATCAATAAGATGACCGGTAAGCTTTCAAGTTGAACAATATAAACAAGTGCGTAGGCAAGCGGTACCCCCACAAGCCATAAAATCCCTGCATCCACAAAGGTGAGGAACTTGGAATCGCCCCCAGCCCGTAAGGATGAGAAAATCATGACGTTAAACATTCTAAAGGCTAAGCGGAGCGACAAAAATCGCACAATCAAAATCGCATTTTTAATAACAATTTCACTTTCAATGTGATACAGATTCACCAGTTGTGGCGCTGAAATCACAATGATAACCATCATAATTAATGATATCACGCCCCCCAAGCCCACGAAGTAACGGGCTTTTTCCTTGGCTTGCGCAAGCTTACCTTGACCAAGATCGGTACCCAAAATAGCTGCGACAGCCGCATTGACACCCATAACCACAAACATAAACATTTGCTATAGTTTAAAGGCCACGTAATAACTGTCCATGGCTTCGGTTCCCAGATGACCGTAAAAGCGAATAAAGAGCGCTTGCCCCAAACTGAAGAAAAATTCATTGACGATTAAGGGCCAGGTGCGCGCAAACATCATCATAAATTGTGCGCCTGGAATCACAAACATATTTTTTAAGGTCCCAATAAAAGGTTCACGGGCACTTAAAGCAAAGCCAAAGTACATGAAAGCACCAACCAAGCGTGCAATTAAAGTCCCGTAGGCTGCCCCTTCAATCCCCAAGGCCGGAAAACCAAAATGACCAAAGATTAAAATGTAATTAAAGACGATGTTTAAAAACATGGATGTAATCCCAACAATCATCGGTATTTTAGTTTTCAAAATCGAACGGTAGGCATGGCTAAAAAGAATCAACAAGGCAAAGGGGAAATACGAGTACTTCACAATGTTTAGATACAAAATTCCATGCTCCACCACAAAAGGATCTTTGATAAAGAAGCGAATGATGGCTGCATCAAACACCATGGCAACAAAAAAGAATGTCAAGGTGATGACAAGTGATAATAAAATCCCAAAGCCAAAGGCTTTCTGTTGGCCTTGTTTATCTTGCGCCCCAAAATACTGGGCAATGTAAATTGATGCGCCCGCGGCGACCCCGTACACGATGGTTAACACAAACATTTCGATTTGGAGGGCGGTTCCAACCGAGGATACTTGGTTGATGGATGAAACCATAATCCCATCCACAACCCCCATCATGTTGTTTAAAAGTTGTTGGATAATAACCGGTAACGCAACATAACCTACAGTTTTATAAAATGATCGTGGTGCAATGAATGATTGCATGCGTTGTTTAATCGTCATCTATAGTTTCGGCTTATCTTTGACTTCATGACAATGGCGACACCGCGCCTCATAACTCTCACTTGCCCC
>JAAZGU010000112.1 GCA_012511085.1 Erysipelothrix sp.
CCATGGATTGTGCTTTTTAGCTCATACTTTAGTGAAGCAGAGGGTTACCAACTGCTTGAAGAAATCAAAAAAGAATCATCCTAATTAAGATGTTGTATAATTAGGTGTATGAATAAATTGAAAACGACATTGACTCACAAAACAAGTTCCTTACGTTGGTTTTTTGTTTTGATGTTTATTGAAATGGTGTTTGCGAATGTTGCCCATCCAGCAACACCTTTTTTAATCCAACAACGTAATCTGCCAGCCTATACCTTTGGGTTTGCCTTTTCTGCCATGTCGTTTACAAACTTTTTGTTTTCGCCCTTTTGGGGTGAGTTAAGCAATCGCTACGGACGCATGCGCATTTATCTGATTGGTTGTTTAGGCTATGCTTTGGGACAGTGGTATTTCGCAGTTGCGATGAGTTTTACAGCTATCATGATTGCCCGTATGATTTCTGGATTTTTTGTGGGTGCCATCATGGTGATGCAATTGACCATCGTTATTGATTATGCCACGTCTGAAAATTTAGGAGCCCACTTAACCACACACGCTACGGTTTACAGTTTAGCGGGAGCAGCGGGGTATTTTATTGGTGGTTTCATTGGTGATGTTTCCTTGAATCTGTTGTTTGCGATTCAAGTGATTGGATTAGCAGCCAGCGGTATCCTGGCGTATTTAACCTTTCAACAAATTCCCGTGGATCCAAATTACCCACGTCAATCGTGGCTGCAAACCATCAACCCTTTGAAAGAATTCATGTTGATACGTAAAGACATCACGCGTGCGATTTTCTTGTTTCTCGTGGTTGTGTTTGTTTCTCAAGTTGGGTTTGTGGCATTTGACCAAGCTTTCAATTATTTTATTCGCGAACAATTTAATTTCTTACCTTCATACAATGGAATTTTACGAGCTGCCTTTGGGATTTTATCTTTGATTGTTAACAGCACGATTGGCATCTATCTGGTGCGGCGCAGCAATCACCAACAGCCGCTGTTATGGACTTTAGTTTTCATGGGGATGTTAAGTAGCATTTTGAGCATCTTAAGTCATAAAACAATCTTTTTAATGATTGCGGTTGGCTTGTTTGTCCTCAATAGTATTTATTTGATATTAATCCAAACCATAGCGGGTGCTTTAGGGCGCGGCAGCAACCATTCCTTGTTCATGGGGATTTTTAATGCGATTAAAGCGTTAGGGATGATTGTGGGTGCCAGCGCTGTCGGTGTTATCTACAGCTTGAACGCTCACAGTTCCTTTTTATTTGGTGGTGTGTCACTTTGCGTTGCTGCATATTTTTTGTGGCTTTACATTCAAAACAAACCTTCAAAATCGCCGCCTTATCAAAGGTAAATGCTGGTGTCTCGCCTTAGGAAAAGCCAGCGTTGCATGGTATAATAAATCTTGTGAAAGGGGATGTGTGTCATGATTCATGTTGAATACATTAACCACAGTGGATACGTTGTGGAAAGTGAAGATACGGTTCTGATTTTTGATTATGTAGCCGGTCACTTGCCACGTCATTATTTAGACTCAAATAAAAATGTTATTTTTTTTGTGAGCCACTCTCATGATGATCATTACAACCCCGGAATTTTTAACTATCGAAAACAAGTGGTTGTGTCTGATGATGTACGAATTCCAGTAACCGCACAAGCCTTGTTGGTGAAAGAGCACGATACCTTGATCTTGGATGATATCAAAATTAAAGTGTTTGGATCCACCGATTTGGGTGTGAGCTTCTATGTGAAAACCAAGAGTATGAATGTTTTTCATGCCGGTGATTTAAATCACTGGCATTGGAAAGAAGAGTCAACAAAAGATGAAATCGACCTGGCAACCTTTCAATTTTTAAATGTCGTGGAAGATCTCAAGGGGCATCCGGTTGATATTGCGATGTTTCCGGTTGATCCACGCATGAGAAAGCATTATGATTCAGGGGCACGGGTGTTTATCCATCAAATACAACCTAAGTATTTCTTCCCCATGCATTATGCTAATGCCAAGGATTTGACCTTGTTTGAAAAATGGGCGAATCGTCAAAAGACAAGTGTTGTCAATATTCCGAGAAAAGACAATGAGAAATTCAAATGTGAGGTGTTATCCGATGGCAATTGAAACATTTAAGGGGATTAAACCACAAATTGATCCAAGCGTGTATGTGCACGAAACAGCCGTTATTATAGGTGATGTCACTATCAAGGAAGATTGTTCCATTTGGCCATATGCCGTTATTCGTGGCGATGTGGCACCGATTGTGATTGATGCCCAAACTAACATTCAAGAACATGTGATGATTCATGCCGACGCGGGTAATTCAGTAAGGATTGGTAAACGTGTGACAATTGGTCACCATGCCTTAGTCCATGGCGTAACCATTGAAGATGAAGTGCTGGTGGGCATGGATAGTGTGCTCTTGGATAACAGCATCATTAAAAAACACAGTTTAATTGGGGCGCAGGCCTTGGTGATAGCGCGGACTGTGATTCCAGAACAATCACTTGTGCTTGGGAGTCCCGCAAAAGTAGTCATAGCATTAAATGCAACGCAAGTGCAAGGCATTTTAGACAGTGCTCAAGCTTACGTTGATTTAAAGAATATAATGAAAAAGGAGCAACATGATTAAAGCAGTAATATTTGATTTAGATGGTACTTTGTTGGATAC
>JAAZGU010000113.1 GCA_012511085.1 Erysipelothrix sp.
CAGCTGGGTATTTGGGTAAGATTAAAACCACGGCGCAAATTTTGACAATCATCATGATTTTAGTGAACAATTTGCCCTTTGAACTTTATGGCTTACCGGTGACAACTTTCTTGTTGTGGTTTTCAGTCACAATTTCTTTTGTGAGCGGGCTTTCATATTTCTTACAAAGCCGTGAGGTTTTGTTTAAAACGAAATGAAACCAAAATATTTTGAGCGTTTTATCGCTTTAGATTTAACCTTAGCAAGCGCAGAAAGCATCACGGGTGGCCAATTTGCGGCCAGCATTACAGCGTATGCTGGGGCCAGTCAATTTTATTTAGGGGGCACGGTTGTTTATAATGATGATATCAAACATCGCATTCTGCATGTTTCAAAAAGTGATTTGAAACGTTACAAAGCAATTTCCAAGGAAGTCGCCCTGCAGCTTGCGAATCATACATTGAAAACATTCCAAAGCGATGTCGCGATTGCCTTTGTCGGCAACGCCGGTCCTACCGCTCAAGATCAGCAGCCGGTGGGCAAATGTTTCATGGCGATTGTCAGTAAGGAGATGCGCTTTATTTATGAAGATAATCTAGGCGGCGATCGTAATTCAATTCAAACACAATGCGTGGCATTGGCAGACCAACGTTTAAATAAATATTTGGATCATAAGGAGGCAACATGACAAATAAAAAATCAGAAAAATTATTAGATGAAACAATCAAACAGATTGAAAAACAATACGGTAAAGGTGCCATTATGCGTTTGGGCGATCGCACAGCAGTCGATGTCGACGCCATCAGCAGCGGCTCGTTATCGATCGATTTAGCGCTCGGCATTGGTGGTTATCCCAAGGGTCGTATCATTGAAATTTTTGGACCGGAATCAAGTGGTAAAACAACCTTAGCCCTGCATGCGATTGCGGAAGTCCAAAAAAAGGGTGGCAAAGCAGCATTCATTGATGCAGAGAACGCCATTGATCCCATGTATGCGAAAAATTTAGGGGTCAACATTGATGATTTAATTTTGTCACAACCTGATTCAGGTGAACAAGCGCTCGAAATTACTGAAATGTTGATTCGCAGTGAAGCTTTTGATTTAATTGTCATTGACTCCGTGGCGGCCTTAGTGCCAATGGCAGAGTTGGCAGGGGAGATGGGGGATTCCCAAGTTGGTTTGCAGGCACGCTTGATGTCGAAGGCCATGCGTAAACTTTCAGGGGTCATGAACCGTTCCTTAACGACTGTCATTTTCATTAACCAATTGCGTGAAAAAGTTGGCATCATGTTTGGGAACCCGGAAGTGACACCTGGGGGTCGGGCTTTGAAGTTCTACAGTTCGATTCGTGTCGATGTGCGACGCGGAGAAGCAATTAAAGCCGGAACCGAACTTCTAGGTAACAAAATCAACGTACGGATTGTGAAAAATAAAGTGGCACCGCCCTTTAAGTTAGCGACTGTTGAAATCATGTACGGGGAAGGGATTTCCAAAACCGGAGAACTTGTGGACTTGGGAGTTCAATACGATGTCATCGGTAAAAGTGGCGCCTGGTATTCCTACAAGGATGAGAAAATTGGGCAAGGCCGTGAAACCGTTAAGAATTTCCTTAAAGAAAACCCAGATTTGTTTGCGGAAATTGAAGCGAAAGTTAAAGCTGAAATTTATAAAAAGGATGAACCAGAAGCAGTGGCTTAACACTGCTTTTTTTATACCTACAAAATTAAAATGTTTATGCCAAATGTTTTTAAATTTTCAAATTCTGTGGTAGAATGACTTTGTTTTACAAAGACATACAATTTTTTATTACATTCATGAAAGAATTGTAAATACATAGTTTTGCATGATGGAGGTTAACAATGCGTACTGAATTGATACTAGCTTCCGTCTTTGCAGGTATTGTAGGTTTCACTATCGGAATTGTTCTGATGGTTATATTTTCGAAATTAGGACTTAACAAAAATCAACAAAAAGCGAAATTAATCTTAGATGATGCAGCCTCAAAAGCGGATAATACGATTCGCCAGGCTGTTTTAGAAGGTAAAACACAAGCGTATGAATTGACACTTGCGGCAGAGCGTGAGATCAAACAAAGACGCAGTGTAATTTTAGATTTAGAGAACAAGTTATCACGTCGAGAAGATAACATTAGTAATCGCGATCACGCTTTGGTTGCGAAAGAGAAAAATATCGAAGATAAACAAAAAGCTATTAGTGATAAATACAATCTTGTTGAAAAGATGGAAAAAGATTTACAAACAAAAATAGATAGTCAGATAGAAGTCTTGGAGAAAGTGGCCCAAATGAGCCGCAACGAAGCCAAAACAGAATTGATGAGTGCTTTGGAAAAGAAAATCCAAAACGAGATGATGTTATACATTAAGGAAGAAGAAGAACACGCTAAAGAAATTGCGCAAGAAAAAGCGCGCAACATTATTGGTTTAGCGATTTCACGCTACGCGCAAGAAGAAACAACCGAGCGCACGATTTCCGTTATTACACTACCGAATGAAGAAATGAAAGGCCGGATTATCGGGCGTGAAGGCCGTAATATCCGCGCCATTGAACAAGCAACTGGGGTCGACTTAATCATTGATGATACCCCGGAAGCCATCACCATTTCTTGTTTTGATCCGATTCGTCGGGAAATTGCACGGCAAGCCTTGGAGATTTTAATCAATGATGGCCGTATCCAACCGGGCCGCATTGAGGAAGTCGTTGAAAAGGTGCGTTCCGAACTTGAAGAAACCATGCTTAAAACCGGTCAAGAGACCACCTTTAAGTTGGGGCTTCACAAAATTGACCGCGAAATTCAACGCCTATTGGGCCGCGTACGTTACCGTTACAGCTACGGTCAAAATGGTTTAGCCCATAGTGTTGAAGTGGCACATTTAACCGGCATGATGGCCGCTGAACTTGGTCTGAATCAAACCTTAGCCAAACGTGCGGGCCTTTTGCATGACATTGGAAAAGCCTTGGACTTTGAAATGGAGGGTTCTCACATTGAATTGGGGGCGCGTGTTGCGAAGAAACATGGCGAACATCCAATTGTTATCAATGC
>JAAZGU010000013.1 GCA_012511085.1 Erysipelothrix sp.
AAATGCGTGAATGTTTCAACTGCTTCTTTTAATAAATCATCAAAGTCAACTGGATAGGTTGCCATTGCGACTTCACGGTCTTGCCAACGCCAACCATCAGGATCACGATCGGCATATATTTCAATGCCATTGCCTTCCACGTCATTTAAATACAAGGCTTCGCTCACAAGATGATCGCCAGCCCCAAATTGAATGTTGTGTTGCACCAAGTGATGGGTGAAGTTCGCTAAATCTCGCCGTTGCGGTAATAAAAAGGCCACATGATACAAACCGGCTGTTGAACGCGGTGATGATACAACTGGTAGTTGTTCCAAAACAAGCAAACCTGTTTTACCATCCGCTGTCAACATAACACGTGTTTCACTTGCTTCCAAGATTGAAAATCCAATAATATTCATGTAGAAATTACGCATTTTTTGTAAGTCATTGACTTTGAGCACAACCTCAGTGACATACTTAATTGGACTCTGATGAAAGCGCATGGGTTACCTCCTACTTACTTTACAATAGTGACTATAATATAACAACTTAATTGTGTCAATAAATGTGCTTGTGCATTGTTATTAACTTTTAAAATGAAATTGCGTATAATACTCACGAGGAGGTTTCATTATGGATGCATCAATTTGCCCTAAATTTGAACAGGCCATGGTTTTGATGAGTCAACGTTGGACAGGCATGATTATCCATCAACTTTTAGATGGTCCTAAACGTTTCCATGCCTTTGAAACATCACTGGGCATCAGCGCCCGAGTGTTGTCGAAACGTTTAAAAGAATTAGAAAATGCCGGTATCATTCAACGTCTTGTTTATCCTGAAACTCCTGTTCGAATCGAATACGAACTCACAAAAAAAGGCAAAGCTTTAAAACCAATATTGGATCAAATTGAAACGTGGGCCACCACGTGGATCAAATAAACACACGTGTCAAAAAAAATAACTTCTCAACGATTGAAAAGTTATTTTTCTTTTATTTAAATTCTATTGCCTCGACTAAATTAACACCAATTTTATGTAGATAGGCTTGCGCATCCGACCGTGCCTTATCATCAAGCAGATGGTCTGGATCATGCGCATCCACCCCAATGATGGTCACGTTTTTGTTTTTGGCTGCGATTTCCCAAAATGCAGCTTTTGGATAAGCGTTATCCCCGTAACGGAAGCCACCTAAATTATATTCAAGCGGAACTTGATAATGATTCGCTGCTTCACAGAGTGCCTGTGCTGCCGCAAGTGTGTCTTGATTCACAACATTTAACGTCTTAAAATATAAATCCGGATGGGCGAAAATACTATAAAATCCAGTTGACATTGCTTCGATTGCATCTTCAACATAATGATCTAACAATAGATCCGGGGCGTGATAATCGCCATAGTAAGTGTGATACGAGATGCGATCACGATTATGATTTCCAAATATGATAAAATCGAGCGCGTGTTGTTTTTTAAAATCAACGAGCCAATCAAAACGATCACGAAAGTACTCAGCTTCCAAACCAATGTGAATGGTAATCTGATCTTTATATTTTTCTCTTAAAGTCCGCATGGATTGCATGTAGTCATCCATGTCTTCCAGTTCCATACGATACGCTGCTGTTTCACCTGGATGTAGTACCCATGGTGAGTGTTCTGACATCCCTAATTCGTCATAACCCGCTTTAATGGCAGCCATCACATAAGCTTCATCACTACCATAAGCGTGTTTACATCGTGTTGTATGTGTATGATAATTAATCTTCATAATGAACTCCTTCTAATAATAATCCTTGTGGTGGTGCGTTAAAACGACACACCCCCTTTTGTTTTGCATCCATCATTGATTTGACCTCCGCAATCGTTAAACGCTCACGTCCGATTTCAATGAGGGTACCAACCATCATGCGTACCATATGATGCAAGAAACCATCACCACAGATGGTAATGATGATCTTCGTGCCCTTTTGAATCAAATCAACATGATGCATGGTTCGTACTTGGTTTTCAATCACCTGCAAGGGTGTTGCGTTAAATGACGTGAAATCATGGGTTCCATAAAACACATCAAGGGCGGCTCGCATTGCATAAGCGTCTAAATGCTTATTGAACTGATAAACATAATGCTTTTCAAACACATTGTATGGTCCCGTTTCAATTGTATAGCGATAGGTTTTGAAGCGTGCATCTTTACGTGCATGAAAGTTTTGATTCACCATGACAAGTTCCGCAACGATGATGTCATCGGGTAATTGATGGTTGAGCATGGTTTTTAAATTGTCAACAGGAATGGTTGTCTCACCGTCAAAATGAAAAACAAAATGTTCCGCCGATACTTTCGCATCCGTGCGTGAACACCCAACCACTGATACATCATGTTGAAAAATATCCGACAACACTTCTTGAAAGACATGTTGCAGTGTGACGACTTCATCTTGGATTTGCCACCCATGATAATGATAGCCTAAAAATGCACAATCAACGCGATACCTCATGCAACGACCGCCAAGGTAATAATGACCCCTAAAACGAGCATCACCACAACAATCATGATGTAGTCGCGGGTTGTCGCTTTGAGTTGTTTATAGCGTGTGCGTTGTGCTGAGGGCACATACCCGCGCGCTTCCATCGCATCCGCTAAGTCTTCTGCCCGTTGAAAGGAAGACACAAACAACGGCACAATCAATGACAATATCCCAACAATCTTTTCTTTAAGTTTGCCTTGTGCCAAATCGACGCCACGGGATGCCTGCGCCTTCATGATGCGGTCCGTTTCTTCAATCAGAGTTGGGATAAAACGCAGCGCTATCGATATCATCATGGCGATTTCATGCGCTGGCACATGGAATCGCTTAAACGGCGATAGTAAATCTTCGATCGCAATCGTTAAGTCAAGTGGTTTTGTGGTTGCGGTTAAAATGGTTGTCACCATAATCATAAGCAACAAGCGAATTGAAATATAAAGTGTTTGAAAGACGGCACCACTGTAAATTTTAAACCCATAAATATCAACAAGAACATAGCCTGTTTTTAATATTAGCACGTTGATGACCAATAAGAAAAACAACATCAGCATCATGGGCTTCATGGCCGTGACAATAAACTTAAAACGTAATTTCGATAACATGACAACACTGCCAATGACCAAGGCTAAAAAGCCATAGCCATAAAATCCAGCGGGGATGAAAATTGCGGTCAGTAATATCAACATCCCAATGATTTTATAGCGTGGATCGAGTTTATGAACGATTGAATCCAGGGGCAAATAACGCCCAAGCGCAATGTTACTCATGAGAGGCCCCCCTTTGTTTCATCACTTGCTCGACGATGTGTTTTAAATCATAGTTGTGAACGTCCAAGTCATAACCTTTTTTCTTGAGCAATTGTTTCAGTTGAATCACTTTTGGGATTTCAATGACTAGCTGTGACAAAAACGCTTCATCATTAAAGAAGTTTTCAACAGTGTTTGTGTAAATGACTTCCCCCTCATTTAAAACAACAACATCGTCACAATATTCAAACACATGCTCCATGTCATGCGTTACTAAACAAATCGTTGTCTTTTGCGTTTCATTTAATTTGCTGAACAACTCCATCATGGCTTTGGCACCTTGTGGATCCAAGCCCGCGGTTGGCTCATCAAGCACCAAAATTTCGGGGTTGATTGCCAAGATACCCGCAATCGCGGCCCGCCGTTTCTGACCGCCCGACATATCCAAGGGTGATTTTTCATGCATATCCTGTGTTAAACCGACAATTTCAAGCGCCACTTTCGCCTTTTGATAGGCGACTTCTTTGGTGTCACCAAAATTAAGAGGACCAAATGCGACATCCTTTAAAATTGTTTCTTCAAATAATTGATACTCTGGGAATTGAAACACCAATCCGACTTGTTGGCGTAATGATTTAAGATTTTTAGGTTTCTCGGTGGCTTTAATGACACGATCTAAAACATGCACTTCCCCAGCACTTGGAAGCAACAAAGCATTTAAATGTTGCACAAGCGTGGATTTACCACTACCGGTAGCCCCAATGATGGCTGTGATACGCTCTTTTTTTATGTGAACATTCACATTGCGTAGAGCATCGTAGGCAAAGGGAGTATCAGGTGAATATTCAAAACTTACATTCTTGAAAGTGATGCTCATAATTTATCCACCAACGCTTCCAAAGTATGAATTTCATCGATGTTTACCCCGTGCTTTTTGAATTCATTGACGACCTTCACCGTAAATGGCACATCAAGGGCAATGTCCACAAGTTCTTGACTGCGTCTTAAAATTGTTTCTGGTTTTCCATTCATTTGAATCTTAAACTCATTCATCACCAATAAATGATCGCAAAATAAGGCTTCTTCAATATCGTGGGTAATTGAAATAATCGTCATTTTTTCATTTTCATAAATCCCACGCACCAAATCGTTGACTTCCTTTTTTCCTTTTGGATCAAGCATGCTTGTCGCTTCATCTAAAATCAAAATCTCGGGTTTCATAGCCAGTACCCCCGCAATCGCGACACGTTGCTTTTGTCCACCACTAAGGCGTGTTGGCTCATGATCTAGATAATCTTCCATATTGACCTTCTTGGCATAGTAATGGATAATCTCATCCATGGCTTCGGGTGCAACCTGACGATTCTCAAGCCCAAAGGCAATGTCATCGCGCACGGTCGCACCTATAAATTGATTGTCTGGATTTTGAAAAACAATGCCTATTTTACTGCGGATGTCATCGATCGTCTTTTCATTTAAATCAATACCGTCAATTTCAATTATTCCGGATTTTTTATTCAACAAACCAATAATCAATTTAGCGAGTGAACTTTTTCCACTGCCATTATGGCCAATAATACAAGTGTAGGATCCCTTCTCAACATCAAAAGAGACGTCATCAACAACGTCTATGATTTGATCATAGCTAAAAGTAACATTTCTTAATTTAATATAAGCCACAACCGCTCCTAGCCTTTAATTTCAAATTCACGATACACACCTTCATGAGAACGTGTGATTTGCGCTATGTTTAGCACTTCTTTACAAATATCATCGTAGAAGTTTTCAACTTCTTTTTCGATAACAACTTGATGATGTTCGTCCGCTTCTACTAAAAGATAATCGTATTGCTTGAATTCACGCACACCATCAAAGAGTTTCGCTTGGCTGGCAAACTGCATGCTATGCACTAACTTTAATTGTTTTTGATCAACAAGCTGTTTTAATAAGATTTTTATTCGGCTTTGCCATGTTTGCCTTTCAAAGATGGTGATCAGCGAATACTCTTGATCCATAGTAATTTCAATTGGTTCGTCTTGATCTTCTTCCAATGTGATTAAGATCGGTTCTTCATCTTCCTTATTTTTTCGTTTCAACATCATTGCGATAAGGGCTGCCCCTGCAATGACCACTCCTGCTACTATTTTTTTCATATCACTATCGCCTTTCTTTCATTTTATTGTATCATAATCGGCTAAAAATCGGTTGATTCATTCTTTTTTCCGTGTAATTTTTAATAAGCCATCGCCGACATCCACTAGCTCGACCTGAATATGGTTTAAAGCATGCACGTAGGCTTCAAACTTCGCAATTTTGTTGACCATTTGTCTTAAATTGCGTTTGGTTTTTCCTTGAGGCATTGCTTTGACAAACCCATGAAAATACATATTGTCCACAAACATAATGCCATCTTGTTTTAAAAATGGAAAGTAACGATCAAAAAACAATTGGTTTTGACCTTTAGCTCCATCGATGATAATCACATCGTAAAACTTGTCAACAAGCCAGGTGCGTGCATCCGCACAAATCATATGCACCTGCTTAAGATCAAGCAAGGCTTTATTCTTCAAGGCTTCTTGATAGCGTGTCTCATCTTTTTCTAAGGTGTCAATGTGAATTTCTGGGCAATGATAGGCAATGCTCAAACTTGAATAACCAATCGCTGTCCCAATTTCTAAGACATCTTTGACATAGTGACGATCAATGCTATCAATCAGATAGGCTAAGGTATCATCACTCATGATTGGGATGTTTCTAGCTAAGGCATTTGCTTTAATTTTATTGAGCATTTAATAAAAAAGCGGGTAAGCCCGCTTTAAACAAGTTCAATAATAGCCATCGGTGCGCCATCACCACGCCGTTGTACAGTTTTCAGCACGCGTGTGTAACCACCTTGGCGTTCACTATAGCGTACTCCGACATCATCAAATAATTTTTGAAGCACGCTTTGGCTTTGTTCATCATCAGCCATCACATTGAAAAGCATCGTTGCTGCTTGACGACGTGCATGCAAATCATTGCGTTTTGCAAGGGTAATAAGTTTATCCATCCAACTGCGTAATTCCAACGCTTTGTGTTGAGTGGTTTCAATTTTTTCATGAATAATTAGGCTTGCTGCTAAATTTCGTAACATTGCAATACGATGTTCGGTTGTACGTCCTAATTTACGATTATGCATCTTCAATTTCCTCCTGCTCTATGTTAGTGATTTGAAGTTTAAGCCTAAATCAGTTAATTTATCTTTCACTTCTTTTAATGATTTTTTACCTAAGTTACGCACGCGCATCATTTCTTCTTCTGTACGTTGCGTTAACTCTTCAACCGTTTGAATCCCAGCACGTTTTAAACAGTTGTAAGAACGAACGGATAAGTCGAGATCTTCAATCATCATGACCAACCCTTTGTTTTGGGTTTCATCGGTTCCTTCTTTAATGACCGATTCCATTTCACTAATGGATTCTTCGATGTTCATAAACAACTGCAAGTGGTCATCCAGTATTTTCGCTGCTAATGAAAGTGACATTTGTGGTGTAATTGACCCATCGGTCATCACTTCAATGATGAGACGATCATACTTTGTATCTTGACCAACGCGTGTTGGTTCCACACTGTAGGTTACTCTTTCAATGGGTGTGTACACAGAGTCTGTGTAAATGGTCCCGATACCTTGAGAAGAGCTTTGATACAATAATTTATTTGTTTCAGCACCAACATAACCACGCCCAACGCGTGCTTTTAATTCCATCACCAACTCACCACCTTCTTCTAAGGTTGTGATGATGTGATTTTTATTGAGAATCTCCACGTTTGTTGGACATTCAATGTCTGCTGCTGTAATCACTTTTGGACCTTTTTCATTGATGTGTAGTGTGTACACATCATCATCAGAAATGCGCATCACTAAATCTTTTAAATTCAAAATGATGGCGGTGACGTCATCTTCAACACCTGGGATTGCACTGAACTCATGATAAACATTGTTTATCTTAATTGAATAAACTGCAGCTCCTGGTAGCGATGATAACAACACACGTCGCAATGCATTTCCAATTGTGGTTCCAAACCCACGTTCGAATGGTTCAATGACAAACTTACCATAGTGATCGGATTCCACATATTCTTGAACTTCTATTTTGGCACGTTCGAATTTTTGCATACCAACCTCCTATTGTTTCGTTTTAGCCTCTCGGACGTTTTGGTGGGCGACAACCGTTGTGTGGAATGGGTGTGACATCGTTAATCACATTAATATCCAAACCGGCTGTTTGCAGTGCGCGCACTGCTGCCTCACGCCCTGGTCCTGGCCCTTTAACATTGACCTCGACCGTTTTCATTCCATTATCAATTGCTGCTTTGGCAGCGGCTTCACTTGCCAACTGCGCAGCAAATGGCGTTGATTTACGCGAACCTTTATAACCTAATGCACCTGCGCTTGACCACGCAACGACATTTCCTTTTTCATCGGTGATGGTAACGATAGTGTTGTTAAAGGTTGAATGAATGTGGGCGATGCCACGTGCTATATTTTTTCTGACACGACGTTTGCGTGTTACTTTTGCTTTAGCCATTTTCTATTTCTCCTATCGTTTATTTCTTCTTACCAGCTACGGTACGACGCGGACCTTTACGCGTACGCGCGTTAGTCTTTGTCCGTTGCCCGCGTGTTGGCATACCACGACGATGACGTATACCACGATAACTTCCAATTTCCATTAAACGTTTAATGTTTAGTGAAACATCACGGCGCAAATCACCTTCTACTTGGATTTTTTCAATTTCAGAACGAATCGCATTCACTTGATCTTCGCTGAGATCTTTCACGCGAATGTCTTCGTCGATTTTAGCATTTTTTAAAATTGCTTGGGCTGTTGGTTTCCCAATCCCAAAAATATAAGTTAATGAGATAACCACACGCTTATCGCGTGGGATATCTACTCCCGCAATACGAGCCATTGTATGTGTTCCTCCTAGTTTCCTTGTCTTTGTTTGTGTTTAGGGTTTTCACAAATAATCATTACACGACCTCTGCGCTTAATGACACGGCACTTATCGCACATTGGTTTGACTGATGGTCTTACTTTCATGCGTTTCCTCCCTAGACTTATTTATGTCTAAATGTGATACGCCCACGTGTTAAATCGTAAGGTGAAATCTCAACGGTGACACGGTCACCCGGTAAAATGCGAATGTAATGCATACGGATTTTGCCGGAAACGTGGGCCAATATTTCGTGCCCATTGGATAATTTCACTTTAAACATTGCGCCAGGCAATGTGTCTTCAACGATACCGTCTATTTCGATAACGTCTTGTTTCGCCATATTACTCCTCCTTTTCTTTTGCACTTACAGTGCTGTTAGTATTTCATAGCCTGTTTCAGTAATCACAATGGTGTGTTCAAAGTGAGCGGCTAAGGACTTGTCTAAAGTAATGACGGTCCAATCATCCGCAAGCACCTTGGTAAAAGGTTTCCCCATGTGCACCATCGGTTCCACTGCTAAGGTCATTCCTGCTTTCAATACAATTCCGGTGTTGGGAATCCCAACGTTAGGAACCGCAGGTTCTTCATGCAGTGATGATCCAATGCCATGACCGGTGTACTCTAAGGGCACACTGTAGCCATGTCGCATCACATACTCACCAATGGCATGTGATATATCATACAAACGATTGTTTGCTTTGGCATATTTTAAACCTTCAAATAATGAAGCTTCACTAACAGTTAATAAGCGCTTGATGTCTTCAGATACTTCGCCGACTGCATAGGTCCAAGCACTGTCTCCATGATACCCCTTGTAGTTGGCGCCAATATCAACGGAGATAATGTCGCCGGCTTTAAGTTTGGTATCATCTGGAATTCCATGAACCAAGACATGGTTGATGGATGTGCATGATGCAGCTGGAAAGCCTCCGTAGCCTTTAAAGGAAGGCGTGGCACCATGCTTAATGATGACTGACTCAATCAACCCATCAAGTTGTTTCGTGCTCACACCAGGTTTAATCAACGTTTGGACTTCCTGATGCGCAAGTGCCACAATCCGGCCTGCTTCTCGCATTAACTTGATTTCACGTTCTGATTTTGTCGTAATCATTCCATACTCCTTAAAATATCGAGCACACTCGCAATCACAATATCAGGTGCAGGTGTCGCATCGACGTATTTAACCAAACCTTTATACATGTAGTAATCAAGGACTGGTTTTGTTAGAAAGACATATTCTTTTAAACGCACCACGAGTTGTTCCAAGGTATCATCACTGCGGTGATTGAGTGGTGAACCACACAAGTCACAGGTATTTTCAATCTTGGGGGGCATGTATTCTAAGTTGTAAATGGCTTTACAGTTTTCACACACCCGTCGATCCACAACGCGGTGAATTAAGGCATCGAGCTCAACCGACAAGTTAAGCACCAGCTCAACTGGTCGTTTGATTTCTGCTGCAATGTCTTCAAAAGCGACCGCTTGCGCAAGGGTGCGTGGAAAACCATCCAACAAATACCCTTTTTGACAATCCGGTTGCTGCAAACGTTCTTTAATCATCCTCACAACAATGTCATCTGGCACTAACATACCACGGTCAATGTAACTCTTAGCTTGCAAACCGACTTCGGTTTCATGACGCATCGCATCGCGAAACATGTTCCCTGTTGAAATATGAGGGATATCATAAACTTTAATGATTTCGCGTGAGACGGTTGATTTCCCACTTCCGGCAGCGCCGCTAATTAAAATGTTCATCTTAACGTGAAACAAAGCCTCGATATTGTTTCTGTGTCAATCGACCTTGAAGATCACTGATAGTTTCCATTGCGACCCCAACCACGATGATAATACCGGTACCACCGATACTCAACGAGGATGGTAATTTAGTAACCATGGGCAACACATAAGGTAAGGCTGCGATAAAGACTAAGAACATGGCGCCGAGCACCGTGATTCGATTCAGCACTTTATACACATATTCACGGGTTTCACTACCTGGGCGAATGCCAGGGATGTAGGTCCCGGATTTACCTAAATTTTCCGCAATCTTTTCTGGTTCAATTTGCATGTTAGTGTAAAAGAACGTAAAGAAAATAATTAATAAGATGTAAATCCCTAACCCTAAAGGTTGGGTGATATTTAAAATTTGTTGTAGCTTTTGATAGAACGGCCCTTGTTTAAAGAAACTCAAGACCGTAACCGGCGCCGTCATTACTGCTGATGAGAAAATGACGGGAATCACACTTGCTGAGTTAATTTTCAAAGGCAAGTAAGTGATTTCTGAGCGACTCTTACGCATGCTGCTTGATGTGTATTGAATCGGAATCTTACGTTCTGCCGTTTGCATGAAGATGACCAAGACAATAATGGCCACATACATAAGCACATACAAGCTAAAGTTTAAGACACCACTGAAGGTGGCAGCACTTGTGCTTGTATCCACGAGCGTTCTAAAAGCTTGATTGAATTGAAACGGAATATTGGAAACAATACCCGCAAAAATAATCATGGAAATTCCATTCCCAATTCCAAACACAGAAATACGGTCGCCTAACCACATCAAGAACATGGTTCCTGCGGTTAAGACGGTCGCAATGTAGACGTAAGTCCCAATGTTGGCATTTGGCAAAATGCCATAGGACACATCAAATGCATAAGTCATGGTAAAGGATTGGAAAAACCCTAAGACCAGCGTTAAGTAACGGGTTATGCGATCCATTTTCAGTTTGCCTTGGACCCCAGACTTTGCCATTTCTGATAAAGCTGGAATCACATCCATCGATAACAATTGAATGATGATCGATGAGGTAATGTAGGGCCCAATTCCCATCGCAAAGATTGAGAATTCTTGCAGAGCTCCACCACCCAGTAAGTTTAACATTCCGAAAAAGGAATCATCACCAAGGCCAGCTA
>JAAZGU010000114.1 GCA_012511085.1 Erysipelothrix sp.
CCACCTTAGTTCATAAAGATTATCTTTATGCACTTATTAAGTTAACGCCTTACTACGGAGCTTCCTACTGCTTTCAAAAGCCCTCCTACAAAGTGTCCCAGGCACCTTCAATCAAAGCATTTCACCAACTTGCTTCTCTCTAAGGATTGTCACTGCCCTTGGCTCTGTCCTTGGATTTGTTTTATTTTATCACATAAGTGACGTTATTCAAATGTTTTTTACGACTTAAGGCTTATAAAAGTGTTCATAATAATCCGATTGCTTGATTAATTCATTGTTTAATTCATTTTTACCCAAGCGTTCTAAAAGCGTGGGCTCCCCCGAGAAAACATTGACACCAAGTCCCAGACGTTCACCTTCAATGGTAGCCCCAAGGGCCGCCAATGTCGTTGGAAACATATCGAGCACGGAAAAATCACGATGGTTCACAAATTTAGGGTCAAAATCCAAGTTGACGTTGAGCATGGCGTTGTAGATGCTGACTTGCTCATCATGGCGTAAACTGAGAAACCCATCGTTCATGGTGTTGTGATCGCCGATTAAAATCACAGTTGTGTTTTCATAAAAATCTTGTGCAGTAATCCAATCCATAAATTCGCCTAAAAGGTCATCGGCACAGGCTATCGCGTTGGCATAGCTGATGCCATAATCATAATAACAAGTTGGGTCCATGTAGCCTTCCATGAAATGGGTGTCTACTGTTAATAGGGTAAAGTTAAAGGGCTGATCCTGCGCCGCAACTTCCAAAAGCTTGGTTTTGGCGTAGCTAAAGAGCTTGGTATCTTCCACACCCCAAAACACATTGTAGTCTTGGGGCACCACCGCTTCTGCTTTTAAGGTGTTGATGTCGATAACTTCATAATCACCGTGGGTTTCAAAGTAGGTTTGACGTCCGGCGTATTTGCCATCGGAACCCAATAAAAAATAATTGGCATAGCCTGCTTCCGCTAAGATTTCTCCAATCGTTTTCACCCCTGGTAAAAACTCCTGATCTTGTTTGTAGATATCCTCCCCCATCAAGACACTCAAATGAATACCGCTGCTCATGCCAACCAAACTGGCCATGGTCCAGCTGAGCCCATTGAGTTGTTGTGCGCCGCCAAAACCACTGGTGTGGGACAAATTGAGATTTTCTTGCGCCAGTGTTTTTAAATTTGGAATGAGATTCACGGAGGCATCATCAATGATTAGATGGTCAAAATTTGTGTTGAGCGATTCCAACACAATGTAAATTAAATTTTGTTTGGTTTCTGGGAAACTAATTTCAACGGTATCGGGATTGACATAATAACGCTCGTAAAGAATACTGGTGTCACTGCGGGTTTTAATAAAAGAAAAGACTTGAAATTTAAAGTCAAACAACAACAAGCCCACTAAAAATAAAACAATGGCACTGCTGATGGCTTTGGCGCGTGGCTTGTGGTCCATGATTTTTTGATTTAATACTGGAAACTTATCGCGCATGTAATAAAACAAACTAACCAAAGCCAGCACCAACAGCACAAAGGGCAAGGTAAAAAGAATGTAATTTAAAATAATTATCCAATCCATGTTAGCGCCTTTTTGATTGCTGATGAACAAATACAGGACTTGATTTAAATCCAAGTCTCCAAATTGTTGGTGCAGATAAAAAGGTGCTGTGTATAACATGGTGAACACAATCGCGTAAATGTACACCGTACGTTTCGCTTTATCTTTCATTGAAACCCCCAATATTTGTCTGTGTTTGAATATCAACAGTTTATCATAGTTTGCATCAAATAGATGCTATGATTATCATCAATAAAAAAGCGACGCATCGCTTTTTATCGTTACCATGTTTAAAGGGTGACGCGCTCCACCGAAATCACGCTGTTTACTTTCTTTAAGTTTGAAATTAAATTACGTAAATGCTCAGCACTTTCAACCAAAACACTCATGGTCGTGCTCGCCGTAACTTTATCATCATTCACGTTGGAATTCACCGCGTTGAGGTTGGCTTTCAATTGCGAGACAACCGTAACCAAGTCCGTCAATAAGAAACTGCGGTCGTTGGCAAGGATGTAGAGTTGCACTTCGTATTTACCGCCCTCAAAATCTTCATCCCAATGCACATCAATGAGGCGTTTGGTCTCATGGATGATGTTCGGGCAATCTTTACGGTGGACTTTGACCCCATGCCCTTTGGTGATGTAACCAATGATTTCATCGCCATACACCGGTTTACAACAACCCGCTAAGGAAATCATCATCGTGTCCACCCCACTCACTGAAATGCCGGATTTGGAAACCGTGCGTTTCGGTTCGGGGCGTGTGAACATTTTTGATAAGCTTAGGGCATCCAAAAAGGACTTCTTGTGCACAAGCCGCTCAAAAATCGCACTCATGGACAA
>JAAZGU010000115.1 GCA_012511085.1 Erysipelothrix sp.
ACGGTATTGATGATATCACTTGTGCTGCCAATCAAGTTGTTTAGATAATCTTTAAGGGCATTGACGATGACAGGATCCATGTTGGAAGCCAACTCCGATAATTTGTTGGATTGTGCTTCTAAAAAAGGTACAATCGTCGAGAAATACAACTTCGGTAATTCATTAAAGAAGTTCTTTAAAAACTGAAAGATACCAAAGCCACCCAAACCAATCAAAGCAAAGACAACGGAAAAGAAGATGAAAATGATAATCACGGCACTCCACTTGGTTGGTAACCGTAGTCCTTTATGCATCAAACGAATCAGTGGTTGAAAGATTGCAGATAAAACAAACGCAACTAAAAAAGGCATGATGTATTTTAAAGCATAAAATGCAACGAAATAGATTAGCGCTACAATGATTAAGATGTATAAACTATTAACAATAAATCGCTTTTTTTGTTCGTACATATCCACCTTCGCCATCATTATAACACACACTAATTTATGTTCATGAACAAGTTGTGCTTTTAGGTTTTTTTCTTTATGATTAGGTTAGGAGTTCTTATGAAACAAGCATTAATTATCTTGAATCCGATTGCCGGGCGCCTCACAAAGAAAAACCGATTGGCGCATTACTATCAATTACTAAGTGGCTATCCCAACTTACAAGCTCATTTTTTTCTTACAAGCATGCACACCACGGCCAAGGACATTGTCCTGAAGTATCATCAATCGTTTGATTTAATTATTGTCATTGGTGGCGATGGCACTCTCAATGGCGCCATTGCAGGTTTGATGGAATTAAAAGAAACCATCCCACTTGGTTACATTCCAGCAGGCACTACTAATGATTTTGCACGCACTCATCAACTTACAGCCAATCACAAAGAAGCCATAGACACTATTTTAAAGTTTCAAACTACCAAGCTTGATGTTGGAAAATTTAATCACCTCTATTTTAGTTACGTGGCCTCTTTTGGAGCGTACACAGCCGTGGCGATTAAGACCAGTCAAAAACTTAAAAACCTGCTTGGTTATTACGCCTACATTTTGACCTCCTTTTTGCATTTAAACACATTAAAAAAATACAACGTGGATATCACTGTCGATGGGGTTACCCAAAGTGAAGAAGTCATCTTCTTTGCGGTCGCCAATGCAACATCCATTGGTGGTATTTTAAACTTTACTTTTGATCAAGTGGCCCTCAATGATGGCTATCTTGATATGGTTTACATTCGTTATCCCAACACACCGCGTCAACTCGTGAAAACATTGCGTTCTTTAAGAAAAGGTAACTATCAACGCCCTGAAATCGTCTTACGAAAAATAAAGTCCGTGACCATCACATCAAAAACACCCGTGCTGTGGAGTGTTGATGGTGAAGATGGCGGTGAGTTAACCCACGTCACAATTTCCGTGTGTGAAGATGCGATTGCTTTAATTAAATAAGGTTATTGAAAACAGCGGCCATGCGTGTGCACGCCTCTTTCACCAGCATAGGATCACTCGCGATGTTCATTCTAAAAAACCCAGTGCCACTTTTACCAAAAACTTCCCCATTAATAAGCCATACGTGTGCTTTATTAAGTAAGAGATCCATGATGTCATTGACATCTTTTTTATAGGCACGAAAATCAAGCCACAACAAATACAGTCCTTCTGATTTTGTGATTTTGATTTTTGTGGGTTCCAGAATGGTCTCCACAATTTTTTTATTCTCTAAAATCACCGCGTTGACATCATCCACGTACTGATGTCCGTTACGATACGCAGCTGCTTGTGCCTCAAGGGCAAAACCAGATTGTCTGGTGATACCTAAGCGAGCATAAATTTGTTCGATTTTTTCAACATAGGTTTGATTATAGACAAACAACTGCGATGTGTGGGTATCCGCTAAATTAAATGTCTTGGATGCGGAAATCAAGGTAATGACAAAATCTCGATAAGCTGGATTAAGGGTCACCAACATGTGATGCTTGGCTTGCGGAAACACAAAATCCATGTGGATTTCATCACTAATTAAAATAACCCCGTGTTTTTGACAGACATCCGCAACTTGTTTAAGCTCTTGGATGGTCCACACGCGCCCAATCGGATTGGCTGGTGTGCAAAAGATAACCATCTTAACTGCCTCATTAACAATTTTTTCTTCAATGTCTTTCATATTCAGGGTATAGTAACCATCATTTAAACTTAATTCACTCACAACCGTACGGCGTTTGTTGACTTCAATCATGCGACGAAACGGATGATAGACAGGCTCCATAATTAATATGCCATCGTTTTCATCCGTCAGAGCGTTAATCACGGCACCGATGCCACTCACAACTCCAGGAGTTGTGATTAAGGTCGCCTCAGATAAATCTGCATTGTGGCGACTCGAACACCAGGATAAAAT
>JAAZGU010000116.1 GCA_012511085.1 Erysipelothrix sp.
TAACCGCCGGTGTTGTAGACAATTGGAATCTTTAATCCGTTTTGTGCCGCCAGATAAATGGCGGTTACGATGTTGCTTAAATAATGCGTTGGACTGACAAGATTGATGTTGTGACATTGATAAAAGTCTTGCAGCGTTAACATGATATCCGCTAAATGAGCATCGCTAATAAGTTTACCTTCGCCTTTGTAACTAATGGTGTAATTTTGACAGTAAACACACCGCATGTTGCAGTGACTAAAAAAGATGGTGCCTGAACCGCGTCTGCCAACGAGCACGCTTTCTTCACCAAAGTGCGGCCCAAAACTTGCGATACGCACTTGCGCGGGGGCATCACAAACACCACGTTCAACGTGGCGATCGACGCGGCAGTTGTGGGGACACAATTGACATTGGTGTCGATGCGTATCAAAACGTGCAACGACTTCTTTAAATTTTCCGGAATCAAGCAAGTCTAAATAAGCGGGTTTAAATGGCATAAATATCACCTTTTTTAGGCTTTCCTATCTTTATTATATAATAGGGACTTAATAATTGAAAAATAATTATAAAAAAAGCTTACCGATTGCGGTAAACCAAAATGGCGGAGGAAGCAGGATTTGAACCTGCGCGAGCTTGCGCTCCTATCGGTTTTCGAGACCGACCCCTTCAGCCGCTTGGGTATTCCTCCATGCTGATATATTATGCCATAATCAAAAAATATTGTAAATCAAAAACAGTGGAAAAGTTATGAAAACATTTTCATAAAAATGAATGAAAACGCTTGCAAACAAAAGAAAAAGTCCTGCGTTTTCTTGACATTTCACCTAACGTTCACTATAATTAACATATTACAGATAAGACTGTAAACTTTGAAGGAGGAGAATAATGAAAAAAGTATTCGCATTGTTGGTTATTGCAATACTGTCCTTGTCCATTGCGGCATGTCAAGCTCCAAAACCTGAGGGAACAATCATCGTTGGTACGCCAAAGATGAGTGGTGACTTCGTTAGTGGTTTTGGTAACAGTGCCTATGACAATGCAGTTCGTTCTTTAATCGGTGCCGGCTTAGAAGTTTATGCTGTGACATCAAACGGTGAATTTGTTCTAAACAAAACCGTTGTTAAAGATCTAGCTACATCGGAAGACGACGAAGGTAATAAAACATATACCTTTGAAATCAAAAAAGGGCTAAAATGGAACGATGGTACAGCTGTAACCGCAAAAGACTATTTATTTGGTATTTTGTTCGGAGCTTCCCCAGCATGGCGTGAAGCAGGAGCATCATCATCCGCAGGTGAAAACCTAATCGGTTATGAAGCTTACAACGAAGGTGATACCGATGTATTTGAAGGTATTGCTTTAGTTGATGAGATGACATTCTCATTAACAATTGCAGCCGAGCACCTACCATACTTCTATGAAGTAGCATGGGTTGCTTACGGTGCTACACCATCTCATGTTTGGGGACCAGATTTAACCCTAACTGAAGATGGTAAAAAATTAGAAGGTGACTTAGTTGCAGCAGCTGAAAAAGTTGCGACAACCGAGCGTTTCGCACCAACCGTAACCGGTGGTATGTATAAGTTTATCTCATACGAAAACGACACAGTCACATTAGAATATAACGAAAATTATCCTGGGGATTATCGTGGCCATAAACCAAAGGTTGCGAATGTAATCGTTCGTTATGTTAACCAAGTATTGGATGTTGACCTTGTTATCGCTGGTGACGTTGATATCGTTGCTGGTGTTGTTGAAGGTGACAAAATTGAGAAAGCGATCGATTCTGATCAAACTGATGTTGTTTCTTACAAACGTAATGGATTCGGTTTAATCGCATTCACAAACGACTTCGGTCCAACACAGTACAAAGAAGTCCGTAAAGGATTAGCTTACTTACTCGACCGCGACGAGTTCCTACAAAATATCCTAGGTGGATATGGTGCAACCGTTAATGGTGAATACGGTCTCGCTCAATGGATGTATGTTACAAAACAATCAGAAATTGAAGAAAACCTTGAGAACTTCACACTTAACATTGACAAAGCAAACGAATTCTTCGATGCTTCACCATACAAGTACGAAGCCGATGGCTCCACACCTTGGGATGCTGAAAAAGCAGAAGAAGGATACTTCCGTCATGATGCCGATGGTAATGTTCTATTAATTAACCACTTCGGTACCGTAGACAATGAAATTACCGACCTAATCGGTAGAATCTGGCCAGATGCTATGAAGCATGTTGGTGTTGACTTCTACCTCGAATATGGTGATTTCGATGCGCTACTTGACAACTACTACTATGGTTACGAATTAGGTGACAAGCGTAAGTTCCATAGCTTTAATTTAGCGACGAACTTCGGTGACATCTATGATCCATACTACAGCATTCACTCCGATTGGTTTGGCACATGGCAAAACGCTCTCGGTGTCAATGATCCAGAATTTGACCGTCTCATCGAAAAAATGAGAATGTTCGATCCGGAACAAACTGAAGAGTATGTCGATGTATGGTATGAATACCAAGTATACTGGAATGATCAATTACCAGAGTTACCAATTTACTCAAATGAGTACTTTGACGTGTATAACAAACGTATTAAAGGACTTAACACAACGCCATTCTATGACTGGCACCGTGCTATGATCGACGTTGAAATCGCTAAATAGTACAAAAATTTTAGTAAAAATGTGGTTTAAATTAAAGGGGATAGTTCTTGCTATTTCCCTTTAATTTTCTATAAAGGAGTCTCTTATGTTTAGATATATAGTGAAACGAATCCTTTCGTTAATTCCGGTGGTATTTATCATTTCATTAGTATTATTTGGGATGTTTAAGCTCATGCCAGGTGATCCTGTGTTAATGATGATGCCAACGACTCTAAAGACTGAAACACAACGTCAACAAATGTACGATGTGTATGCAAAGCGCTTAGGGTTGGATAAGTCAATTCCGGAACAATACGTTGCATGGGTTGTGAATACAACCAAAGGTGATTTTGGATATTCATCAACCTACAATCGTCCGGTTGCGGATGTTTTAAAGGAACCGTTAAAAAACTCAATTGCACTTAATGTGTTCTCGTTGTTTTTTTCATTCATGATATCCATACCAGTAGGAATTAAATCGGCCGTCAAACGACATTCTTTCTTTGATTCCTTCTGGCAAGTGTTTTCACTCGTTGGATTGTCGATCCCAACCTTCTTTATTGGGTTAGGGCTCATTTTCTTCATTGCGATCAAGCTGCGTTTACTGCCTGCCGGTGGTATGCCTTTTATGCTTGATAAAAGTTCCGCAACCTATCTTTTAGCGTGGGGACGGTACCTTATTTTACCAGTTGCTACACTGACGATTGGTGATTTAGCGGGTACCATACGCTATGTAAGAAATGCAATGCTGGATATCATCGGACGTGATTACATTCGTACGGCACGTTCGAAAGGTTTAGGTGAAAAAGTTGTCATTTATTCACATGCTTTTAGAAACGCACTAATTCCAGTTACAACGCTTGTTTCAGGTTCACTCGTTGCGCTCTTTGGAGGGGCAGCGATTACCGAAACAATCTTCGCTTGGAATGGGATTGGAAACGTGTTGATTCAGGCTCTCAACAGCCGTGATTACATGGTTGTGTTAACGATGAACATGTTCTATGCGATTTTGTCCTTGATTGCGAACTTGATCATGGACATTGGTTATGCACTGGTTGACCCCCGTGTGAAGTTGGATTAGGAGGATTTTATGAGTAAAGAAAAGCAAAATGCCTTATCGAAAGCCTTGAAATCCTTTGGTCAAACCATTGCCTCATTGTTTACGTTCGGGCAAAAGAAACAACAACTGAGTGTTTTAGAAGAAGAAGCAGTGATGAGCCCTGCGAAACTAATCATACGAAACTTTTTTCGCAATAAGTTGGCGCTCATTGGTTTAATTGGCTTCATTGGGATGTTATTGTTTGTATTCGTGGGTTCAATGATTCGCCCACTCGACATCTATGCCGGTGAAGCTGTGTTAAAGAATTTACCACCATCATCCAATTTCTTGAAGTTTCCAAAAGAGTTGGAAAAAGTTGGTGTTCGTAATATTTCAGGCGGTCGTTCATTTGCGACGGCTGTTGATAATAATGGTAAAGTGCATGTTTGGGGTACCGATTTATCGGGTGTTAAAAACATCCCAGATGAGCTTAATGGTATTGATATTGTTAAAGTTACAGCTGGTGACCAACATATTGTCGCTTTATCCTCGACAGGCACAGTGTATGCTTGGGGCCGTGACAACCATAAACAAGGAAGCGTTCCCCCAGAAATCAGTCAAGTGCTGATGATGGAACGGGTTGTGGATATTGGTGCCGGAGACTTGTACACCTCGGTTTTAACCGCAAAAGGGAACCTGTATTCATGGGGTTCAACTTTAGCGACGAAAGTTGATATTGTACCAACCGCCTATCGGAACCGCATCATTGCGATTGAGCCTAACTCAATGAACTTGTTGGTGTTGCTTGATGATTACACAGTTGGTTATGTTGGGCTTGGTAACACGCAGATTTCACAAATTCCGGAAGAACTCAAAGACGGTAGTGTCAAAGTAGTCGCTATTGCAGGTGCTATCCGGACTGGAGTTGCGCTTGATGATCAAGGCACGTTGCACGGTTGGGGTGACTCAGGTGCTAACTTGCTTGCGATTCCCGAAGAAATTAATCCAAACAATCCTAATCGTGTTAAAGTCGTGCATATTGAAGCAGGCGCGCGTCACTTCAATGCAATGGATGAAAATGGGAAAATTTACAACTGGGGAGCAGATATGTTTGATCAAGCTGTGTTACCTGATAAACTTAAAGACATCAAGTTTGAACAAAACTACGCGAGTTACTATAGTAATTACGCCGTTGATGAAAATGGCAAAGTGTATGCCTGGGGCTTAAAAGGTTTTACCTTTGGGACTGACCAATCCGGTCGTGACATCTTGACACGGCTCATGCATGGTGGTCGAATCAGTATGACCGTTGGATTTGTGGCAGTTATCATTGCGACCTTCCTTGGTGTTGCGGTTGGTTTAATCGCAGGATTCTATGGTAAATGGTTGGATAACTTACTGATGCGTTTTGCGGAAATTGTTTCATCGTTTCCATTTTTACCACTTGTTATCACACTGTCATCATTCTTACGTGAACACTTGGATGAAGGACAGCGGATCTTAATGGTCATGGTTATTTTAGGGGTACTAAGTTGGCCAGGACTTGCACGTTTGGTGCGTGGTCAAATCTTGGCAGAGCGTGAAAAAGACTTCGTGCTTGCCGCGCGTGCCCTTGGGATTAAACCGCGTGTCATTATTGTTCGCCATATCCTACCCAACGTCTTTAACGTTATACTAGTAAGCATGACTTTAAGTTATGCCGGAACCCTATTAACTGAAGCAGGGTTATCATTCTTAGGCTTTGGAGTGTTGCCCCCATCACCATCGTGGGGTAACATGCTCACCGGAGCCCAAGCTTCAGAAGTTATCGAATTTTATTGGTGGCGTTGGATTTTACCAGCGATTGCCGTTTTATTAGCAGCATTAAGTATAAACCTCGTTGGTGATGGCCTCAATGAAGCCATGGATCCAAAGAGTTCAGAAAAGTAGAGGTGAATCACTTGAAAAACCTATTAGAAATTAAAAATCTCCACACATACTTTAATACCAGACGTGGTCTTATTAAAGCCGTAAATGGGGTGTCGCTCACCGTTCAAGAAGGAAAGACTTTGGGTGTTGTCGGTGAATCTGGAAGTGGAAAGAGCCAAACAGCGATGAGCATCTTAAAGCTTTTTGAACCGAATCAAAAGATTTATGAAGGTGAGGTAATCTTTGAAGGTAAAGACCTCAAAAACATGAGTGAGAGTGACTTGCGTCATGTGCGTGGGAACGATATTTCAATGATTTTCCAAGAACCAATGACAAGCTTAAATCCTGTGTTCACCGTTAATAAACAAATTAGTGAAGTGTTAATGCTTCATCAAGATATGAACAAAGAACAAGCGAAACAAGCCGCAATTGAAATGCTGAAAGCAGTTAAAATTCCGAATGCGGAAGAACTGATTCATCAATACCCCTTCCAATTATCAGGGGGTATGAGTCAACGCGTCATGATTGCGATGGCGCTTGCTTGTCGTCCGAAGTTACTGATTGCGGATGAACCAACAACCGCACTTGATGTAACCATCCAAGCACAAATTTTGCGTTTGATGAATGATCTTAAACAGGAGTTCAATACCGCAATCATGTTTATCACCCACGACTTGGGGGTCATTAACCAAATGGCTGATGATGTTGTGGTTATGTATTGTGGGCAAGTTGTTGAAAGTGCTCCGGTTAACTATATCTTTACCGACATTTCCAAGTATTCCCATCCATACACGGAAGGATTACTAGCTTCCATACCTAGTTTGAGTTCACAACGCGGCACGCGTTTGGATGCAATTCCAGGAGCGGTGCCACATCCACTTGATTTACCACCTGGATGTAAGTTTGCACCACGTTGCAAGTATGCGACTGAAAAATGTCACACACAAGAACCTGAACTGGTGGCAGTGAACGACCAGCAAATGGTCCGCTGCTTCTATCCGGAGAAAGGAGTACGTAGTAGCAATGAATGAACAAAAAGTATTATTGAAGGTCGAAAACCTTAAGAAATATTTCCCTTTAAAGAAACGTTCAGTTTTTCAAAAGGAGCGTTTATACATTAAAGCCAACGACGGCATCTCCGTCGACATTTACGAAGGCGAAACCTTAGGATTAGTTGGTGAGACGGGATGTGGTAAATCCACATTTGGGCGCACCATCCTACAATTGTATGATCAAACCGAAGGGAACACCCTCTATTATGGTCGTAGTTTAGCTGATTTAGCGCCTAAGTATGTGGATGAAGTGCTTGACACGCTTGTCAAAGAATTTCCGCGTTATTTAAAAGATGCTGAAAACTTAGAAGCAATGAAAGCGAAAATTGACCTTGAAGATGATGAGATTGAAAAAGGTAAACTCCAAGAAGCAGTGGAGCATGAAAATGCTGCTATTGATAACCAATACCAAAACATGTTGCGGATTGTTGGAGGTCTCCTTGTTCATGATAATTTAAATGAAGTTTCCAAATTGCTTAAAGAATTATTTAAGCATCAACGTCATGTGGCTTCTATCAATCGAAGAATCGAATTGTTAGAGAATAAAAAGAAAGAGTTAGAAATTGCGGAGAACCAAGCCGCGATTGATAAATTGAATCAGCAAGTCGAAAGTTTAAAGGCCGAACTGGAAAAAGCTGAAGAAGCAGTTCATCAAGCATCAAAACCAATTGATGATCTACGCAAACAATGCTTAGGGCATCCGCAATTTTCTTTCTTTGAGTCACAATTAGACGATGGTATCGATTTAGCCAAACTAACAACGGAAGAGATGCGTTTGTTGCATCGTGATCTACAGATTATCTTCCAAGACCCTTATTCTTCCTTAAACCCACGGTTAACCGTTGGTCAAATTATTGGAGAAGGTCTGTTAGCGCATGGTTTCTTTAAGAATCCAAACAGCAAAGAGTACACTGAGTACATTACGGAAGTCATGGACAAGTGTGGACTCGCACCGTATTTTATTCACCGTTATCCGCACCAGTTCTCTGGTGGTCAACGGCAACGGATTGGGATTGCACGGGCGCTGGCTTTAAATCCTCGCTTTATTGTGGCGGACGAAGCAGTCAGTGCATTGGATGTTTCGATTCAATCACAAATCATCAACTTATTAATTGATTTGAAGAACGAAATGAAGTTAACTTACTTGTTTATTACCCATGACTTGAGTGTTGTGAAATTTATTTCTGATCGCATCGGTGTCATGTATTTAGGTAATCTGGTCGAGTTAGCGTCCAGTGATGCCATCTTTGAAAACCCACTGCATCCATACACACAAGCATTGCTTGAGGCGATTCCACGCACGGACGTGGATGCCAACCAAGAACTAAGTATTTTAGAAGGGGATATTCCTTCGCCAATCAACCCACCCAAAGGTTGTAAGTTCCACACACGTTGTAAATATGCCTTTGATAAGTGCTACGTTGTTGAACCCATCTGGCAAGAAATTGAACCTGGACACTTTGTTGCATGCCACTTGTATGAGGCTGAATAAACGTGCTGTTTCGAAGAAGAAAGGTTGAAGAGCCGCAATACGATATGGAGGAGATGCGTCAGAAACTCAAAGAAACTGAGTTTGAAAAAGGTGACACACTCGCTCTTATCATTGCAGCGCTCGTTACAATCGTCCCTTTTCTACTTGTCATTGTGTCCGTGATCATCGGTATCATTTGGCTAATTTTCTTAAGATAGACATAAAGAGTTGAGCATCATGTCAACTCTTTTTTAATGCGAAAATTGTGGAAAACCTGCTTATTTTTCCCAGAGTTTTCCTAAGATGTCGCAATATGAAACATCTTATTGATTAAGTGTTGATTTGTGTCTGAAATTGTGTATTGTTAAATTAAAATAAGATCAAAAGGGGTAACCGCATGAAGGATAAAATTAAACTGGTTGATCGACACATTCAACATTATCTGAAAGCCAAAATTCAAATTGAAAGTAAAATTGCTTGCGTGCATCTCAAACCACATATTGTTGATTTTTATCGCTACGTTGATTTTACTTTGAATCAACTTGATGAAGATTCAAAACTCATCATTACGAACGATTTCATCAATAAAAACAAAGGGTATTGGTATTTGGACTATTACTCTGTGAGTACCTATTATCGTTTACGCAACATTGCCATCAACAAGTTCCTCGATTGCTTAGAAGGTGCTTAAGTGTTAAAATAAACATGTATAAAAAATCGCAAATTAAGCGGTTTTGAGGAGGAAACATGTTAAAAGGAATTGCTGCTTCTTCAGGTATTGCGATTGCGAAAGCGTTTAAATTGGAGCACCCAATTTTGAATATTGAAGAAAAACAAGCAGATGTACAGAGCGAATTAGAAAAATTAGCGAAAGCTGTCGATAAAACAAAAGATGATATTAAAACAATTCAAGCAAAAGCTGTCGGTAAATTGACCGAAGAAGAACTGGCAATTTTTGATGCCCACTTGATGGTACTTGATGATCCTGAATTTGTGGGTCAGATTGAAGCAACCATCAGCGAGCAAAGCATCAACGCAGAGTATGCGACCAAAATGATTTCTGATAATTTCATTGCGATTTTCGAAGCCATGGAGGACGACTATTTTAAAGAGCGTGCTGCTGATATTAAAGACGTGACTTATCGTTTGAGTTGTCATATTATGGGCAAGCAGATTGCGGATTTATCGA
>JAAZGU010000117.1 GCA_012511085.1 Erysipelothrix sp.
ATCTGTCCGATCAATATCAATCGCTTCATCTTCAAAGGATAAAAAATAAATCTTATCCAAAGCATCCGAAGCATTTGAAATAAGTTCTCTTAAAAAGATTTCCTTGTTTGTGTAAATTGAATTAATCATTAAATCCAGCAGCCGTTTGGATTCTGCTTTAAACTGTTTTCTACGTCCCATAATACCTCCATTAGCACTTATATAATAAGAGTGCTAATATCATTGTACCCATTTTCGATTTATTTTCAAGCCCTAACAAAAAAGTTCCTAAACAGGAACTTTTCGAATGTATTGTAGGGCCACCGTGTTTAAACCGGTGTGGACACCCACGGTAGATATCAAATCCGTTAGAAACATTTCGGTATCTGGGAAAGCTTCGCGCATCAAATCAAAGAGTTGTTGCCCCTTTTCTAAATTGCGAACGTGGGCGATACAAATGAGACAGTTTTCATCAACCTTATGTTCTTTAAAATAGTTAATGATGACCTCGTATGCTTTTTTCATGGTACGCACTTTCTCAAAGGCATCATTTTTTCCACCGGTGTCTTTCGCAACTTTCAAAATTGGAATGATATTTAAAAAGCCACCAAGCTTTGCAGCAAGCGGCGTAATACGCCCGCCACGCGCTAAATGATTTAAATCTTCGGGAACCACAAAGGTCACGCTGTCTTCAACCGCTGCTTCTAATAAGCGTTTTACTTCATCCAGGGGTGTTTGTTTATCAAAGAGTTGACGGGCACTCATCGCTAAATGCAATTGATTGCTGGCGGTTGAAAAACAATCCACATAATCAAAAGGCATTTCAATACGTGCGGCAGCCGTTTGCACAGCTGATAACGTCGATGATAAACCACTGCTGATCATCACACCAAAAACAAGGTCATAGCCTGCTTCTTTGAGCTGATCAAAGAGTTCCTCGATTTGACCAATCGGAGGCAATGATGTTTTTAGTAGCTTGCCATCGGCAATGAGCTGATAGGTCGCATCAATGGTGATGTTGACTCCCTCTAAATAAACTTGTTCACCATCAATAATCTGCAAGGGAACGGCATAGAGCCCATCCATATGCACATCTTGATGATAAATGTTACTACCACTGTCGGTAATGACGGCAACTTTCATAAAGCATACCCCCTTTAGGTTAAATTATACCTTATTTATTTTCGAATGGGTACGATTTCATCATAAAGTTTTCGATAATTGCAAAGCCACGCTTTTAATTCCAGCATGGGCTGCCAGTACGGCTGGTAACGATGCGACCTCAATCTCAACATCTTTAAAATGTTTTCTTAACTCCGCTTCCAATCGCTGAGCAATGTCGATACCATCGCAATGCAAGACGTGCAGTTTCATGTTTTCGCCATTTTCGACATCTGTTTGGATATCTTTAATCATCAAATCAAAGATTTTAGCTTCCGTACGAGCGGTTGCGAATTTATCAATGGTTAGCCCATTGTTTTCTAATATTAATAGCGGTTTAATTTTCAATAAGGATGATAGTGTCGCCACAGTTGCGGAAACACGCCCCCCACGTTTAAGTTGATCAAGGGTGTGAGGGAACAAATAACTGCGTGTCATTGAAAAAACTGTATCTGCCATTTTTAAAATATCAGCAACGCTGTAGCCAGCCTTGACCATTTTCGCCGCTTGAATAACGACGTCTTTCATGGGACCCGCTAAGGTTTGTGTGTCCAAAATCGTGATGTTATCCAATTCATGGTTATTGGCTGCCAAGACAAAGGCTTGGTAAGTCCCTGATAAATGCCCGGATAAAGAAAAGACGATGATGTGATCATAATCTGCTTGTTTAAGTGTTTCCATCATCGTATCCAACAAACCCAGGTTTGGCTGGGCGGTGGTTACAAGCGTTCCTTTTTCTAACAAGTCGATGAGCGCTTGTGGACTCATCTCAACTTGGTCTTGATATTCTTTTTCATCAATAATCACCGATAAAGGTGCGACAATAATGTCTAATTCTTTGGCAAGTGCTTCACTAATGTTGATGGAGGAATCACTCACGATGCATATTTTACTCATACTCTACCTCCTAAGTTCTGAGTCATTATAAGTAAATATACTTTGAATGTCAAACAATATGTTCATTCTTTCTTTTTGATTATATTTTATATACAATGGATTTATGAAACGTTTAGCCCGTCCCGTAGAATATGAATTTGAAATTAAAAAATCACGCTTTATTTGTTATCTGCATCATATTGATGATGAAGAACAAGCCAAAACCTTGCTTGAACAGATTAAAGTTGAGCATCCCAAAGCCGCGCATCATTGCGTTGCTTATGTGATTAAAAAAGACACCATATATCGCTTTGATGATGACAACGAACCGCAACATACTGCCGGTAAGGTCATGTTGAATGTCTTGATTAAACAAGACCTTGATCACATTTTGGCGGTGGTGGTTCGTTATTTTGGGGGTATTAAGCTCGGGCGTGGTGGGCTTGTAAAGGCATACACCGCCAGCGTGAGTGAAGCGCTACAACAGGCAGAATTTGAAGCCCTAATGCTCACGCATCGCGTTACTTTTAACAGTCCGTTTGCATACGCACCCGCCATTGAGGCCTACTCTCATCACATCCAAGGCCAGGTACACGCAAACTATCAACAAGATGA
>JAAZGU010000118.1 GCA_012511085.1 Erysipelothrix sp.
AATTATCGTTATTGTCAATACCAGTGGGAACCCTATGTTCAACAAATGCCAAAAAAAGAAATTGAAATTTTGTTGACCATGTCTGTCTATCAACATCTTTTTGTGGATAAATTGCCTGATTATGCGATAGTGGATGAAGCAAATAAAATAAGCCGGCGTTTGTTTAAAGGAGCTTATCAAAAGTTAGTGAATGCGGTTTTAAGGCGTACATTTTCACAACCACCTCGTGAACTAAGTGGCGATTCAAATGCGAAAGCTGCCATCCAACACTCATTTAAGGATTGGATTATTAATTTATGGGATAAGCAATACGGCCATGCGTTGATGCTTGATTTTGCTTCAAGCAGCAACACAGCACCGTTTTTATACGTTAAAGAAAACCCATTTGTGAAGGTACCGCCTGTAATGGATTGGTTGTGGGCTACGGATGTTGAAGGAGCGTATCAAGCTGATCGTAAAATCCTGCAAAGCCCTGCTTTTAAAATGGGAAAATACATTGTTCAAGATAAAAACTCACAACGAGTTGGGCATTTTGTCGATGCCAAACCCAATGATTGTATCTTGGATGCGTGCGCAGCACCGGGTGGTAAATCAATGTCAATGGCGATTAAGATGGAAAACAAGGGGGAAATAATCGCCCTTGATATTCATCGCCATAAGATTGATTTACTGCAAAAACAAGTGGATAAAACAAAGCTATCAATCATTAAACCGCACTTACAAGACGCCACACAAGCCCACCTCCGTTTCGAAGCACAATCTTTCGATGGGGTGCTTGTGGATGCACCATGCAGTGGTTTGGGTGTCTTAAAGCGCAAACCAGAGATTAAACACTTCATTAAGCCGGAGGATCTTGATGCGCTCGTGATATTGCAACGTGATATCCTTGCCAGTGTCGCAACATTAGTGAAAGTTGATGGGTGGTTGGTTTACAGCACCTGCACGCTAAATAAAAAAGAAAACGAACAACAAGCACGTTGGTTTTTAGAACAATTCCCACATTTTCAACAAACCGACGAGCAATTTCTCAATCCGAAGAAAACATGCGCGGACGGCTTTTATATGGTAAAATTTATGCGGATTAGGTGAAGATCAATGAAGAAAACATTGTATGATTACACGTACGAACAGCTTATCGATTATGTCTTGGTTCATGATCAAAAATCGTACCGAGCCAAACAGTTGTACACGTGGCTTTATAAAAAAAGAATTGCTACCATCGATGACATGCATGATGTATCAAAAGTCTTTCGCGATCATCTCAAAAACGAGTTTGAAACAAATTCGCTTATTTTAAAAGAAAAACAAGTGTCTGCTGATCAAACAGTAAAATACTTGTTTGAATTAAGCGATGGCTATTTGGTGGAAAGTGTGCTCATGCATCATGATTATGGTAAAAGTGTTTGTGTAAGCACCCAAATTGGATGCAACATGGGTTGTGGCTTTTGTGCCAGTGGTCTGATTAAGAAACAACGCAACGTCACAGCTGGTGAAATGGTGCAACAAGTTTTATTTATTCAAAATGAACTTGATGCCAATGATGAACGTGTGTCATCGGTTGTGGTCATGGGAATTGGAGAGCCCTTTGATAACTACGACCATGTGTTGGATTTTTTAAAAATCATCAACAGTGACCATGGTTTAGGTATCGGCGCGCGGAAACTGACAATTTCGACATGCGGATTAATTGATGGGATTTTAAAATTAGCGGAAGAACCGCTGCAAATTAATCTTGCGATATCCTTGCATGCTCCAAATGATGCGATTCGCTCACAAATTATGCCCATCAATCGTGTGTTTCCCATTAAAGATTTAATGCAGGCTTTGGATGTGTACTATGAAAAGACAAAGCGTCGCATCACTTACGAGTATTTGTTGTTGGCGGGTATCAACGATGATGTCAAACATGCAAACGAATTGGCGGACTTAATTCGTAATCAAAATGCTTACGTGAATTTAATTCCATACAATCCGGTGCCCGAGCAACCTTATCAAAGGCCATCCATTAAAAAAGCATTTGCATTTTACGATCAACTCAAAAAGCGCAACATTCAAGTGACGCTGCGCCAAGAACACGGGGTTGATATCGATGCCGCTTGTGGCCAGTTACGCAGCAAGCGCATGAAGGAGGTCGAGTCATGAAAATTGTAGGAAAAAGTGATATCGGCAAAGTAAGAGCAAAAAATGAAGATCAATACGCCATCATTCGTGAAAAAGATGGGGTGTTTGTGCTTGTTTGTGATGGGATTGGTGGCCATGCTGCAGGTGAAAAGGCCAGCCATCTAGTTGCGAAGCACTTTAAAACAAACTTTAAAATACACATGCCCTTTACCCATGTGAATCATGTGAAGGAACATGTGGAAATGCTCGTCCAACAAGCCAATGACCTGCTCATTAAACAAGCTCAAACCCATAAAAATCAACAAGGCATGGGAACGACGTTTGTCGGTTTGTATGTTTCCAAAGAATTTACAGTTTTAGTCAATGCTGGAGATTCCCGCTGTTATGGCTTTAAAGATGATCGTTTAACACTGTTAAGCGAAGATCATAGTTACGTGAATCAACTTGTG
>JAAZGU010000003.1 GCA_012511085.1 Erysipelothrix sp.
AAATCGAACATGAATAAGTTGTATGTTTCTGTGGATGTTGTTTTAAAATATCATTGATTTCAGTAGGAATGATATGAAGGGGATAGCCTAAAGTTTCTAAGAATTGCACGGCTGGTTGGATGTTCATGTCATCGAAATTCATATCCATGTAAAAGAAGGCAAGCTCAAACTCAAGTTTAGATCGCTTTTTGTATAAATCCAGACCAACAGCCAGCGCGTAAGAATCCATGCCCCCGGAAAAGCCAACCGCGATGCGGTCGTGGTTATCAATGAGCCCATAATCATGATTGGCACGTGTGATTTGTTTGACTATTTCTTTCATAGTGTTCCTTTTTCTTTAATATTATAGCATGATTTGTTATAATGTTTAGGGTTGAAGAAACGATGAATATAGTACTAGCAATTAACAAACCAAAAGGGATGACATCGTTTGATGTCGTTAAAAAAATAGCGAAAACTCACGGTGTGAAAGCAGGTCATAGTGGTACTTTAGATCCCATGGCAACGGGGGTTTTATTGGTTGGCATCAATAAGGCAACCAAGCTCTTGCCTTATTTAATGGAAAGCAGAAAAACATATCGTGCTGAAATCACTTTTGGTATTGCAACCGACAGCAAAGACATCACTGGGACTGTGATCGATGAAGCGGTTATTCCGCTTATAACGCAGTCCGATTGTGAGCGTGCTTTGCAGTTGATTCAAGGCAAACAAAAACAGCAGGTTCCAAAAGTTTCTGCGGTTAAGGTCAAAGGGAAGCCCCTTTACAAACACACGGAAGATGTCGCTTTACCGGTGCGTACGATTGAGGTTTTTGAAAGCAAGTACCACAGCCATACAGATCGGACCTTAACGTATGAAGTTGAGGTTTCAAAAGGCACTTATGTGCGTGTCTTATCCGAAACGATTGCCGCGCATTTAAACACAATTGGTACCACATCCGCGCTAACGCGGCTTAAAAACAAGGTATCTCTTAATCAATGTCAATCCCTTGAAAGCGCCCTTAAACAACCAGTCGCACTTGATTTTTACAGTTTGATGCAAGATTATCCAATCATTGACATTGATAATCCAACGCCCGTCTATCATGGCAAACGCATGGCATTTGACATTGATGCGGATTTAGTTTGTTTGTTTTACGACAAGCAACCGATTGGCATGTACCGTCGGGTTGATGACCATCAATTTAGAAGTGAAAGAGGGTTATTCTAATGAAACAAATATTTCTTTCTCTTGATCAAAAGGAAAAAATAAATGAACCGATTCCAGAACCAATCGCTGCTTGCATTGGTTATTTTGACGGTTTTCACCTTGGTCACATGGGCTTAATTGAGCGCGTTAAAGAACACGCAAAGGCCGATCAAGCGAAGCGGGCGATGATTTCTTTTCACCCTGATCCATGGGTTGTTTTAAAAAATCAAAGCAACGTGACGCATTTAACGACCTTAAGTGATCGTGTGGAGCTGGCACGCGCCGCTGGTATTGATTACTGGATCATCATCCAGTTTACGAAAGCATTATCGCAACTAACACCACAAGCCTTTGTGGATGAAATATTATGTGCTTTACCACTGACGACCTTGGTGGTCGGCTTTGATTTTCGCTTTGGCCATAAGGGGGCCGGGGATGCCCAATTTTTAAAAGATAAAGTTACATGTTTTAAAACGGATGTTGTCGAACAAATTAGTGATGAAGATAATAAAATTTCATCAACCCGCATCAGCGGTGCCGTTGTCAATGGAAACTTTGAAGAAGCGAATCGCCTTTTAGGGCGACCTTATAAAATTTCAGGGACGGTCGTGCATGGGAAAAAGCGCGGTCGTGAAATTGGCTTTCCAACCGCCAATGTCGATTTTCCGATTGAATACCTCGTACCTGCCAAAGGTGTTTATGTTGGTAAAGTACAACTGAAAGATGAAATTTACGATGCCATGATTAATGTTGGTCACAATCCCACCTTTAACATCAAAAATGAAATTGCGATTGAGGCCTTTATTTTCGATTTTAATGAATTGATTTATGGGCATACAATTTCAGTTTTGTTTTATCATCGCATCCGTGACGAAATAAAATTTGATACCATCCAACAACTTATTGATCAAATGAATGAAGATTACTTTTATACACGTGCATATTTTAAGGAGAACCCGCAACTTTAATGAAAATTATACATTTGACTTGAAATATATTTTCATTTATGTATAATGGCTACAAAGCTTAGAAGAAGAGGAGTAGCACAAAGGTTACTAATCAGAGACTTGGGGAAGGTGAGAGCCAAGTAGTAAAGAATGTGTGAACGTGCTTTGGAGCTTGGTAGTCGAATGAATTGAGGCTACCACGCGATCAGCGTTAACGATGAGGGTCAGTATCTGGATACTGAAATTAAGGTGGTACCGCGTTAATAACGTCCTTGAGGGGCGTTTTTTTTATTGAGGAGGGTTTATGAACATTCGCTTTGAAGCCGTGATGCCGTATGTGCCCTACATTTTAAAAGGGGTGGTTGTGACTTTACAGATCGCTTTTGTAGGGGCACTGTTTGGAACCATTATTGGTTTAATTTTAAGTTTTATCACGAGTAAAGAAAACATGCTGTCTTATTTCTTGCGTTTTGTGATTGATTTCTTTCGTGGAACACCACTTTTGTTTCAACTGGTTTTATTTCATTATGGCATCGCACAAGTCACGCGCGGCTTTGTGCCCCACGTGTTCGCATCCGCTTTGATTGTCTTTTCTTTAAATTCAGCTGCCTATTTGTCAGAAGTATTACGGGCTGGTATTGCTGCGATTGACAAAGGCCAAATTGAAGCCGCAACCAGTTTAGGGATCAGTAAAAAAGACATTGCCCTTCATATTACGTTACCGATTGCGATTAAAAATGTGTTGCCTGCCATTGTTAATGAATTCATCACCCTTACAAAAGAGACATCGGTGGTATCTTTCATTGGTGTGAGCGAACTCATGCGTCGTTATGAAATTGTGAGTGGCACCATCTTTCGTTCGCTTGAACCTTTAATTGTGGTTGGTATCATCTATTATCTAATGAATAAAATTTTATCTGTGGGTGGCAAACGCATTGAAAGGAAGTTAAATTATGATCAGCGTTAAAGGTGTCTTTAAGCAATTTGGTGAATTGGAAATCTTAAAAAACATAAGCATCGATTTTCATGAGCATCAAACTTATGCGATCGTGGGCGCCAGCGGTAGTGGTAAAAGCACTTTGTTGCGGATGTTGAATGGTTTGGAAGTACCAAGCAAGGGGACCATCACCATATATGGTCATGACATTGTCCAGGACTTAAAGTTTTTGGAAACGATTCGACCGAAGCTGGCAATGGTGTTTCAATCGTTTAATTTGTTTGAGCATTTTACGGCTTTGAAGAATGTGATGTTTGCGCTCATGAAAGTAAAAAAAATCACTGCAGCAGCAGCGGAACAGATCGCCATCGCGAAACTCAAAGAAGTAGGGTGTGATCATCGTTTGCATCATTATCCATCACAGTTATCAGGAGGAGAAAAACAAAGGGTGGCGATTGCCAGAGCCTTGGCGATGGAACCAGAGATTTTATTGTTTGATGAGCCCACGAGCGCATTAGACCCAGAAATGACAGCGGAGGTGTTGCAGGTTATCAAAAAGATTACACTGAAAAACTTAACGTCAATTTTAATCACCCATGAAATGAATTTTGCGAAAGAAGTTGCCGATACGATAGTTTACATGGACCAGGGTCAAATCATTGAAATCAGTGATACTCATACCTTTTTTACAAACACACAAACAGAAAGAGCTAAATTGTTCTTAAAGAACATGATTTAAAGGAGAATCCTATGAAAAAATTAGTACTTATTATCTTATCATTGTTGGTTATCAGTGCTTGCAGCAAACCCGAAGCTGATACCATCACCATCTTGACAAGTTCAGGTTATCACCCCTTTGAAATGGTTGATGAAGCCGGGGAATTGATTGGCTTTGACATCGAGTTTGGCGTCGCGATTGCCAAAGAATTAGGGAAGGATGTTGAGTGGGTGGACATGGATTTTGGTGGTATTATTGCGGCTTTAAATGCCAATCAAGGGGATATGGCAATTGCGGCAATTTCACCCGATCCAAAGCGTGATGTGCTTTTTTCAAAATCCTATTATACCGGTGCGGAAGAAAGTCCTTTCTTTGTTTTAACGACGAAAACTTCGGGCATCACCAGCAGTGCTGATATTGCCAATCGTACGGTTGGTGTTCAAATCGGCACGGTGCAAGAACAAATGATCAATCAATTAAAAGATCAATTCAATTTGAATGTGGAGCAA
>JAAZGU010000119.1 GCA_012511085.1 Erysipelothrix sp.
AGGTCAATGAATTCAAGATAAGTTAGTTCAAGTCTTTATTATTTTCTTCTTAACCAAATAATTTTTCATCAAAAAGAAAAAACCCTCTGCTTTACTTTTTAAAACTAGAGGGTTTGTCAACAGTCTGAAGAACTTGATTAATCAAGTTCTTTTAATAATGTTTTGACGTGACCAACTAAATGATCATAACTCAATCCATATTTTTCAAGCAACGCACTTGGCGTGCCACTTTCTCCAAATGTATCTTCAATTCCAACAATTTTTAAGCGTGTTGGATTATTTTGGCTCAAAATATCTGCAATTGCTGAACCTAAGCCACCAATCACATTATGTTCTTCAGCACTAATAAGTGCTTTATGTGTTTTACTTAATTCAATAATGAGGTCCTTATCAATCGGTTTGATGCTGGCCATGTTTACAACGGTGACATCAATGCCATCTTTAAGCAAAGCTTCTTTCGCAAGCATGGCTTGTTCAACCATGACACCTGTTGCGATAATAGCAATGTCTTTTCCTTGAGAAATCACATGACCTTTTCCAAGTTCAAACACATAATCATCTTTATTGACGCGACCAACAGCACTACGGCCAAGTCTTACATAAAATGGCCCGTCAATATTGGCTATTGCTTTGATTACTGCTTTGGTTTCAACATCATCCGCTGGTTGAATCACATGCATGTTCGGAACCGCACGCATCAAAGCGATGTCTTCCACTGCTTGATGACTTGCCCCGTCTTCACCAAGTGTAATACCAGCATGTGTTGCACAAATTTTAACGTTTAAATTTGTGTATGCAATGGAGTTACGTACTTGTTCAAAAGCACGTCCAGCTGCAAACATTGCAAAAGTTGATGCAAACACAACATTTCCACCACTAGCAATACCTGCTGACATTCCCATCATGTTGGCTTCTGCAATACCACTATTAAAGTGACGTTCAGGTTTTACTTTTTGCGCACGATTTGTATGTGTGGAACCAGATAAATCCGCATCCAATACAAAAATGCGATCATCTTCAACAACCAATTCCGCTAATGCTTCACCATATGCTACTCGAGTTGCTACTTTTGACATATTACTTCGCCTCCAATTCTTTCATTGCTGCTTCAAATTCTTCTTGATTTGGAGCAACACCATGCCAACCATATTCATGTTCCATAAATGAAACACCTTTGCCTTTAATCGTATTTGCAACAATCATGGTTGGCTTACCCTTGAATTCACGTGCTTTTTTAAGCGCATCTTTGATTTCACCAAAGTTATGACCATCAATTTTAAGAACATTCCAGTTGAATGCTTCAAATTTCTTATCTAATGGTAATGGATTCATGACTTTTGTAATATCTCCATCAATTTGTAGTCCGTTAAGATCCAAAAACGCTACTAAATTATCAAGTTTATAATGAGCTGCTGCCATTGCCGCTTCCCAAACTTGTCCTTCTTGAGTTTCGCCATCACCAAGAATACTATATACACGATAATCTAGACCCTTAGCTTTATAGGACAACGCCATTCCTACTGCAGTAGAAATCCCTTGTCCCAAAGAACCTGTAGACATATCGACACCATCCACATAAATCATACTTGGGTGTCCTTGTAGGCGCGAATTGATCTTTCTGAATGTCATTAATTCGTCTTCATCAATGAAACCTTTTTCATGTAAAATTCCAAACAGAGCGGGGCTTGCGTGCCCTTTAGAAAGCACAAATTTGTCACGCTCCTTGTCCTTTACGTTTGCACTTGTGATATTCATTTCTTCAAAGTACAAAACGGTCATGATATCTGCGATACTTAAAGAGCCGCCAATATGCCCAGATTTGGCATTTGCAACCATTTTAATAATGTTCTTACGCAGATTGTTTGCTATCTTTTGTAATTCTTTATTCTCCATATTGCCTCCTTAGTTATAGAATCATTATACAACATTCGTCATCATTAAAAAAGGGAGGGGCTAACGCAATCGTTTTAAGCCCATTCACTATCTTAAACAATAACTTTTTAACTTATAGTATTAAAGAACGTTGTTAAGTTTATGCTTGATTAAATCTTAATACCCACCACAACCATGGTATGGGGGTTGATGGTGACGCATTGCGTTTGGATTTTTTCAATCAAACCAGCTTCATTGGCAAGCAAGGTACCATAGCCATCCAAGCAGTAATAAGCGACATCGTAAGTAGGGTTGAAAAAGATGAGCAATTCATCAAATTCAATGTACTTGGATACATCCTTAAACCCATACAACAAGATATCTTTATCTAAATCTTTAAAGTAAACATGTTTTTTAATTTGACTGGTTTCACTGAACTGAAAGACGGGATAGGCCTTGCGTAAGGCAATCATGTCTTTGGTGTAATTGACCACTTCTTTGTAGCGGTCTTTACGTTCCCAGTCCAAACGGTTGATTAAATCACCGCTCATGTAGCTGTTGCTGTTGCCGTTTTTTGTGCGACAGAACTCTTGCCCGCTGTGTAAAAACGGTACCCCCATGGAAACCATCAAGGCCCCAATCATAAGCTTGTGTTTTTTGATGCGTACATCACTGCGGTCTTCCTTACAACATTCTTTAATCTTGTCCCAGGATGTGCGATTATCATGACATTCCACGTAATTGATGCTCTTGGCGGGGCTATCAAACAGCTGTACGTAAGGTGCCGGCAAAGCATTGCCAACCAAACTCATCTTCATCGCATCCTTGTAGTTCACATCCCCGGTACAATAACCCTTGACACTTATTTCATGTTCTGCGGTCCGCCCCTTAACATGATCACGATAAAAATCATTGAAATGACCGATGTTGGGCATCTTATGTTGATTGGCAATCATACCTTTATGCTCATCATCCAAAATGGTGGGCATGTTCCAGCCTTCCCCATACAATAAGATATCAGGTTTAATTTTACGTAATTCTGTATCGATGATATTAAGAGTGTCCA
>JAAZGU010000120.1 GCA_012511085.1 Erysipelothrix sp.
ATTTAAAGCACCCCTTGATTGTGGCAGCCGTTGATCTTAACTCGGGACAGACGGTGCTTTTTACCAACCTTCAAGATTTTGAGTATCCTGAACACATCGTCATTAAAGATGCGAGCTTGCTGGAAGCTTTGCAGGCATCGGCCTCGTTTCCGATGGTGTTTGATACCATGATGTTTCGTGACTTTCAACTCGTTGATGGTGGCATCACCATGAACGCACCGGTCATGCCTTTAGTAACAGCAGGTTACTACCCTGTTTTATCAATCACCATGAGCATCCAATCCGATTATCAAACCAGCACCCATCTGCGTGACATCGCCAACCGTGTGATTGAAATCGTGCTGAATGAAGGTGATTTACGCGCTATCAAACATGCGGAATTAAACATCAACGCCTACGACCGCAACATCGGGATCTTTAGTTTTGATAAAGGCAAGGCTGCGATCGACCTTGGTTATGAAATGGCCAAACAACATCATCAAGATTTATTAGAATTTAAAAAGCTAACCCAGCCTTCCTGGTTGGATCGCTTCCGTTAAAAAACATCGTCGTGTGACGATGTTTTCATTTTGATAGATTAATTAAAGCTTGATTGTTGAGACAATACATCAATTGCGGGCGGCCTTGTTCAACATCAACACCCGCACACCCTGCCACTTCAAAACCCACGATGGCACTTGTCAAATAGTAAATAAAGTCACTTAGGGTTGGCTGATGCCCAACAATGACAATCGCTTCAGCTTCAACAGTCTCTAGATCTAAAAGAAACTGTTCAAAATCACCATCGACAATGCTGTCAAAGCGATGCGCCACCGCTTGATTAAAAAATGATGCGATGATTTGCGCGCTCTCATAAGCACGCGCATACGGTGAACTGATAATTTTAATGGAATCGTAGTCATCCAACAATTGTGTGACTGCCTTTTTTATTTCTTTAAATGAAGCGCGCCCCTTTTTTGTTAAAGGACGCGTGGCATCATTATTAAGTTCATATGGATATGCTTCGCCGTGGCGAAAAAACAACAAATGCTTCATTTAGTCTCCTTTATACTTGGTTTTGTAACCTGGATTTTCTTCAGGACGTAAGACATTGGGGTAGCTCCAATCCGTTTTAATATCTACGGAAACCTCTTTGATTTTTTTAAAGATGGTGTAAGGGTCTTTAATGGACTTGAACGTCGTGTACGCTGATCGTGATCCCCGATCGCTTGCGATAATTTCCCCTGAAAAAATAAGAATGGAACCGACATCCAGGTAACGTTCCAAGGGGTTGACGTTCACTTCAATGTTTTGAATCTTATCGTAATCGATAGTTTTAAAATCAATACCCATGAAGCCCGTGCGATGCATGACACGCTTATTGGAATAACCATAGTAGGTGTTGCGATGCACTAAAAACAAGCGCACAAAATTGAAGACACTTAAGTAAAATGGAAATTGATGCAAGAGCGCAAATAAAAACACGGTTGTCGTTAGGCCAGAAGGCATATCGCCCATCCCCGTTTTAAACACTCCAAAAAATGAGCTGCTTATCACAAACCAAACAATACCAAAGATTAAAAATGGGAGCCCACTTAAAATAAATGGCACAAAGGCAGGTTGATCAACCCAGTAGATGGTTTCATCTTTGTCTTTAATCGCTTCAAATTCTCTTGGAATGTTGTCAAATCGTTTTAACATAAGCCCTCCAGCACGCGCCTCAATTATTATGCTTGACGCTGCATCAATTGTATGAACGCCATTATTATATCACAGAAATTGTTTCATCATGGCTGCAACCGACCGATTCATTTCAGCCATGAAATCACTGTTATATTTTCGATTAACGTAATCTTTGTAATAGGCAGATGCATCAATGTGCGCTAATTGCATAGCCTGATTACGTTTCAAGATGATATCCTGATGCAAAGGCATCGCCTTGCTTTGATACGTATTTTGATGCAACACAAAATCAAGGTCAAACCGACCTGGCTTGGTGCGAGCTTTTTGGGTGTCGGTTGGATAACCAAACACGACCATGCACACCGGCATCACATGCGGTGGTAAATTCAACAATTCTTGATGATATTCGTAATTCTCCAAGACATCACCGATGTAACAAGAACCCAGGCCAAGGGTATGCGCGATCATGACCGCATGATGGGCCACAATCAAGGTATCGCTGACTGCCAATAAGAAATCGCCCGGTCCGGGATCTCTAAGGTTTGCTTGATAGAAATGTTGCGCACCTTCATTGAAACGATGGTTGTCACTGCAAAAGACCACGACCATCGGCGCCGTATTAATAAAAGGTTGATTATCACAACTCACTGACAATTTATCTTTGAGGTCTTGGTCAACCACATCAAGCATGGCATACATCATCATGTTCCCGGCGGTGGGTGCCAGGGTTGCCTCTTCCAAAATCAAGCGTTTTGTTTGATTATCAACTGGTTTATTCGTAAATAAACGCGTGCTCTTTAATGTTTTAATGTGTTCAATCATAGGGATTCCTCTCTTGTATTACTGTAATTTTACTTCAACAAGTGGCGTGTAAGTCAACACACCCTTAACTTGATGGGATTGATAAAGGATCAAGCGACCCACAAGCAAAGGTTCAACGTCAACGTTTGGTAAAACAATGTCATGATCGTTGTTGAGTTGTATTTGTCGTGCTAAAGTGATGTGTGGATTAAATTTCTTATGATCAAAGTCAATACCGTTTTCCAACAAGGTTGTTTTAAGCTGCGCGTGTAAATCCATTAGCTTTTCATGTTTCTCAATTGCACAATAACTTAAGTGCCCGCCACGGCGATAAAAGAAATCAAGGTGGGTCAAGGCAACGCTAAATGACTCATACTCAAAATCAAGCAACACGTTTTCAAGCACTTGAAAATCGTGAGCATTGACTTTTGCAAAAAAGAACAAGGTAATGTGCATGCGTTGCATGGGTGTGAAACGTCCACTTTTAGCATGCGCCTTTAATTGTTGTTGCAAATGATACAACTCATTTCGCACATGACTGGGCAGTGGAATCGCAAGAAAAAGTCTCATGTTTTACCTCTTTCTAAGACTCATGTTCTAAATTAAATTTCAAATATCACATACGTTTAGTGTACACCAAATTAGGATGATTAGCATCAATCGCTAAAATCGATGCATAATTGGCTAATAACAACGATGCTTGCATCAGATGGCTTTATGCTTGCATCGCTTGGTTTCTATTTTATAATTAATATGGAGGTGCAAGATGATTAAACAAGATGATCGCTATTTTTATATTGGCGAAGCAGATAA
>JAAZGU010000121.1 GCA_012511085.1 Erysipelothrix sp.
ACAACTGGTGTTTCAAGCGTTTGAACAAGTCACTTTCAACTGCCACATGCGCTTTCACATTGATGATGCGTGCCTTATTAATAAATTTCGCATCGTGTAAAAAACAAACAGACTGGCGATGCAAACCTGGCACATCACCCATTTGAAACAAGGTTTTAATTGGGTAAGCGTTCCGCGGATCTGCTTTTTTATAGGTCTGTTTGTTCGATGTCATGGGAACCACAAACACTTTGTTACCAACGATGTTCATGATTATCCCAAAATGTTGAAAGCCTGCTTCATAAGTGTAAGCATGACCAAAGTCAATGTAACAAATATCACCGACTTTGATATCATGTTTAAAATAATTTAAAAACTTTGCATCGCTACGATGCATGCGATTCAAACCACTGATGTACTCCATCTGGATTTTCTCAAGTGACCAAGAGGATAGATAATCCTTGTATTTTTCCGTGTACTTTTCTATAATGGCTTGCTTTTCTAAGGTTAATGATTTCATGATGCCCTCCCCTTAACCTTACGCAAGCATCGTTTTCTTTCCCAAAAAAAAAGATAAGTTTGACTTATCTTTTTGAATCCAATGAATTAAGCATGATGCCCGTGCCCTCAACGACACAGTGCATGGCATTCTCCGCAACATACACCGGCACATTAAGTTCATTTTTAATAAGTTCATCAATGCCTTTCAACATGGCGCCACCACCGGTAAGCACAATACCACGTGTCACAATATCCGCTGATAATTCAGGCGGTGTTTGTTCAAGCACGCTCCGGCAGGCGCGCACAATGTCTTGTAAACTCTCGCGCATCGCAAGCTCCGTTTCTTCAGAGTTGATGGTAATCGTATGTGGCAAACCTGTTACAAGGTCACGCCCACTGACTTCCATGGTTTCTTCCAAGGAGCCCCGCCATGCGGTACCAATGTTCTTTTTAATTTCCTCGGCGGTCCGATCACCGATGAGCAATTTGTATGATTCTTTAATGTATTTAATAATATCCTGGTCCAGTTTATCACCCGCTACTTTTAAGGCAGTGCTGGTAACGATGTCACCCAAGGATAAAATCGCAACATCCGTAGTGCCACCACCAATATCAAGCACCATGTTGCCGCTTGGTTTTGAAATATCCAAACCGGCACCAATCGCCGCTACTTTTGGTTCTTCTTCAATGTAAACCTTTTTCGCGCCCGCTCGATACGCAGCATCGCGAATCGCGTTGCGCTCCACTGAAGTTATGTTTGAGGGACAACAAATAAGAATTGTCGGTCTTGAAAACATCCCTTTTAATTTTAACTTACGAATAAATGATTGCAGCATGATTTCGGTCACTTCAAAGTCCGCGATTACACCGTCTTTAAGTGGTCGAATCGCAGAGATACGGCCCGGGGTTTTCCCAAGCATATCTTTGGCATCTTGACCGACAGATAATGTCTTCTTAGTCTCCGCATCGAGGGCGACAACAGCCGGTTCATTTAAAACGACACCTTCATCTTTAACATAAATGAGTACATTGGCAGTACCTAAATCAATTCCAATTGATTTTGAAAACAACATAATGAGATCCTTCTTTCAATAAAACATGTGTA
>JAAZGU010000122.1 GCA_012511085.1 Erysipelothrix sp.
CCAACCCGTTTAAACATTATGTTATTATGTTTGCACTATATGATTTTTGTATGTATAATGAAAAAGTAGGTAATCTACAGAAAGGAATAGTATTAGTTAATGCAAGAAAAAGAATTAACGCATGGCAAAGTAAAGAAGTTTAACAAAGAAAAAGGATACGGATTCATTAAGTTAGAAGACGATCGTGATGTTTTCTTTCACTATTCACAACTTGTGATGGAAGGCTTCAAAACTATCGAAGAAGATGCTGAAGTTGAGTTCGAACTCGTTGAAGGCGAACGCGGACTTCAAGCACACAATATTGTCAAGCTATAATTAACTAAAAGGTTGGAAATCCCAACCTTTTATTTTATGATAGAATAATGCATGGAGGAATGTTATGACCAATATCTTATCTTCAATTTTTAATGTCGATAAAAAAAGATTAAAAGAAATCGAAAAATTAGCGAAACAAGTCGATGATTTAAAAGATATTTATAAAGCGATGTCTGATGATGAGCTTAAGGCACAAACAGACATTTTAAGAACGCGTTTAGAAACTGAAACAGTGGATGATGTGATGTTTGATGCGTTTGCGGTTGCGCGTGAAGCAGCCGTACGCGTTATTGGTGAATACCCTTATTTTGTGCAAGTCATGGGTGCCATTGTCTTGCATCAAGGCGATATTGCTGAGATGAAAACGGGGGAAGGGAAAACCTTAACTTCAGTCTTACCCGTTTATCTCAATGCCCTGACAGGCAAAGGCGTGCACATTGTCACTGTGAATGAATATTTAGCGCAACGTGATGCGGAGTGGATGGGTGCTATTCACCGTTTCTTAGGTTTAACGGTTGATGTGAACATTCGTTCAAAATCAGCAGCTCAGAAGCGCAAAGCCTATGAATGCGATGTGACCTACACAACCAACGCAGAAATTGGATTTGACTATTTACGCGACAACATGGTTGTGGATGTCAAGGAACGCGTGCTGCGTAATTTAGAATATGCAATCGTGGATGAGGTCGACTCCATTTTAATTGACGAAGCACGAACCCCATTAATTATTTCTGGTGGGCAAAAACAAACAGCCAACCTTTATCAACAAGCCAATCGTTTTGTCAGGAAGTTGGTTGAAGGCGAAGATTATGAGATTGATGTGAAGGCAAAAACCGTGCAATTGACTGAAAGTGGGGTTGCGAAAGCAGAACATGCTTTCCGCATTGAAAACTTATATGAATTGCAACACACGCATTTAGTTCACCATTTGCATCAAGCATTAAAAGCAAACTACATTATGATTAAGGATGTCGAATACGTGGTTCAAGATCGTCAGATTGTGATCGTTGACCAGTTCACCGGCCGTTTGATGCCGGGCCGTGCTTATTCGGATGGCTTGCATCAAGCGATTGAAGCCAAAGAAAATGTTCCAATTAAACAAGAAACAACAACCATGGCGACTATCACTTATCAAAACTTTTTCCGTCTTTACAATAAGTTAGCGGGGATGACCGGTACCGCAAAAACAGAGGAAGAAGAATTCTTAAGCATCTACAACATGCGGGTTGTGGAAATCCCGACCAATCGTCCGATTGTGCGGGAAGACTTACCGGACGCGGTGTTTGGTTCTAAAAAAGCCAAGTATGAAGCCTTGGTTAGTGAAGTTAAAGAACTGCATGAGTTAGGGCAACCGGTGTTGGTTGGTACGATTGCGGTTGAGACCAGTGAATTTTTATCAAAAATGTTCAGGCAACGTAAAATTAGACACGAAGTGCTGAACGCAAAAAACCATGCGCGCGAAGCGGATATCATTGCGAAAGCCGGCGCTAAGAATTCAGTAACAATCGCCACCAACATGGCGGGTCGGGGAACCGACATCAAACTAGGCGAAGGCGTGGTGGAACTTGGTGGTTTAGCCGTCTTAGGTTCAGAACGTCATGAATCCCGGCGTATCGACAATCAGTTGCGTGGTCGTTCAGGTCGTCAAGGTGACCCTGGATATTCACGATTTTATGTGTCCGTACAAGATGAGCTCATGGTGCGCTTTGGTTCGGAGCGCATGGAAGGTGTTTTTAAAACCCTGGGCGATGTCCCCATTGAATCAAAAATTATCACACGTTCAATATCCACGGCGCAAAAGCGTGTTGAGGGCGTTAACTTTGATATGCGTAAATCATTATTAGAATACGATGACGTGTTGCGCCAACAACGTGAAATCATTTATGAACAACGAAATTTCTTACTAGAAAATGAAAACGTGCATGAAATCGTGCGCGATATGTTTGATCGTGTTGTTTTAAACATTATTAATTCACACACTGATCATGGCCAAAAAGAACCGGTCGTCGCGTTGGATGACATGGTTGAGGCCTTGCACAAAATGGGTTTTGAAGATGCGCGCATCAGTAAAACGGAGCTTCAAGATCGTAGCCTTGGTGAGGTGGAAGCCTTGGTGACGGATGCTGTATGGCATCATTACGATTCGCAAGTGGAACCTTTTAAGGAACAAATTTATCCCATGGAGAAAAACTTGGTCCTGCGGATTATTGACCGTGCTTGGATTGAGCACATTGATACCATGAGTAAATTACGTGAAGGCATTCATCTGCGTTCCTATGCGCAAAGCAACCCACTGCAAGCGTACGTGAATGAAGGGTTTGAAATGTTTGAAGAAATGATGCAGCGGATTTCACAAGAAACAGTCACATACTGCATCAACATCAAAATTGAAAAGAAATAGGTGACATGATGGAACTTTATGAACTTAAATTAAACATTGATGAAGTTGTGGAAAAGCTAAGCCAGCTGGGAGATTCTCTTTGACTTAGCTCAAAGGCAAACAATACTTCAAGAATACGAACAGATTATGAGTGCGCCTGATTTTTGGGATGACCAAAAACATGCGCAGGACATTATCAGTAAAAACACACAATTAGCAAACCTTGTTTCAACCTACAAACATCTACAAGAAACAGCCACGCAACTCTCAGAGACCTGTGAGCTTTTAAGGCAGTCTTACGATGAAGAATTAAAAGCAATGGTGGAAGTTGAGTATCATGATTTGATGGCTACTTTTTCTGAATTTGAAATTAAGGTGTTGTTGGATCATGATTACGATAAAAGCAATGCGATTGTGGAATTGCACTCGGGTGCCGGAGGTACCGAAAGCCAAGATTGGGTTTCGATGTTGTATCGCATGTACACACGGTGGGCAGAAAAGAAAGGCTATCAAACAAAAGTGCTTCATTACCTTGAGGGTGAGGAAGCTGGCATTAAGTCGGTTTCATTTTTGGTTGAAGGGCCTATGGCCTACGGGTATTTAAAAACAGAAAAAGGCGTGCACCGGCTCGTACGGATTTCACCCTTTGATGCTTCGGGCAGACGTCATACATCGTTTGCTTCCATGGAAGTGATGCCGCAATTTGATGATGACATCAACATTGAAATCAATGATAATGACATCGAAGTTGAAACCATGCGTGCCAGTGGTGCAGGGGGTCAACATGTAAATAAAACTGACTCTGCAGTCCGCATCACGCATAAACCGACAAACATTGTGGTGACCTGTCAAGCGGAACGGTCGCAACTTAAAAATAAAGAACAAGCCTTGACCATGTTAAAGAGTAAGTTGTATCAAATTGAAATTGAAAAACAACAGGCTAAAATTGCCGGTATTAAAGGTGAACAGAAAGCCATTGAATGGGGCAGTCAAATACGCTCGTATGTGTTTGCTCCCTACACACTTGTTAAAGATTTAAGAACCAACGTCGAAGAAGGCAATGTTCAAAAAGTGATGGATGGTGATTTAGATCCCTTTATCTATGCTTCGTTAAAAGCAAACATAAAATAAGCTTCCAAGTCGGAAGCTTATTTTTTAATGATTATTGTTTGAATCGGGAATCAAGGTTTCAATGACGGATGCTTTGGATACAATCCCGATGAGTTTACCATCCTCTAAGACCGGAATCGGAAACTTAGTATCAGCTGCGATGGGCATCACATCCGCAATTGTGGCGTCCGCACTGATGGTTGTGACATCGCGAATCATGTAATCCGCAACCTTGGTTTTATGTTTTTGAAGTTCAAGGGCACCCTCAAGGGTAATGACCCCTTGAAACTGCATATCTTGATCACACACGTAGGCACTGGGAACGTTGTTGGCACGCATTTCTTGAATGGCACGCCGTGGCCCATCGCTTGACCACACAATGGTGGATGGGGTAATCATGACATTGCGCACACTCATGACCTGCGAGCGATCAGCACCATCGATGAAGTCCTGGACGTAGTCATCCGCGGGGTTGCTCATCATGTTTTCAGGTGTATCCACTTGAATGAGACGTCCATCCCGCATGATGGCAACGCGATCGCCTAATTTAAAGGCTTCGTTGATATCGTGGGTAATGAAGATGATGGTTCGTTTTAGTTTTTGATGAATTTTTAATAATTCAAATTGCATGTCGCGTTTCACCAGGGGATCAAGAGCTGAAAATGGTTCATCCATTAAGAGCACTTCAGGATCATTGGCAAGGGCGCGTGCTAAGCCAACCCGTTGTTTCATGCCTCCCGATAGGGATGTGAGATCCATGGTCTCCACATCTTTTAAGCCAACCATGTCCAACATATCTAACGCAATTTCTTTACGTTTGATTTTATCCATACCCTTAACTTCAAGGCCGTATTCTACATTTTCAATGACGTTGCGATGTGACATCAAACCAAAATGTTGGAAGACCATCGCAATCTTTTCGCGCCGTAGCTGAATGAGTTGTTCCTTATTGAGGGTTTTTAAGGCCTGGTCTTTGAAGTATACGTTGCCACGGGTGGGTGTGTTCAAACGATTGAAACAGCGGACCAACGTTGATTTTCCCGAACCCGATAAGCCAATGATGACAAAGAGTTCGCCCGGTTTAATGTCTAGGTTGACATCATAAAGGGCAACGGTTACGCCTGTTTTATCTAAAACAGTGGCCTTATCGGTTCCCTTTTTTAATAGATTAAGCGCCTCGGTTTTGTTGCGACCGTAGAGCTTGGTTAAATGTTCAGTCTTCATGATGATGTTGTTCATAAGGATTCCTCCTTGTTTGTGTTGTTTGTCCATCCCTGACTTAGACGATCCAGTAAAATCGCGATGATCACAACCGCGGTTCCTGAAACCAGCCCACGACCGACCTCAATGCGGTTCACGCTAATAAGGACTTCAAGTCCTAAACCAGCAACTCCAATCATCGAAGTTGTGACAACCATAGCCATGGCCATCATCAAAGTTTGATTGACGCCTGCCATGATGGTTGGAAATGCTTGCGGTATCTGGACTTTTACCATGGCCTGCAGGGGTGTGGAGCCAAAGGCTTTCGCCGCTTCCACCACTTCATGGTCAACTTGTTTGATACCTAAGGTTGTGAGGCGGATAATCGGGACAATCGAATAAATAACGGTAGCCATGACGGCCGGGACGCGTCCCATCCCAAATAATATAACCGCAGGAATTAAATACACGAAGATGGGCATCGTCTGCATTAAATCCAAGATTGGACGCACAAGCGTGTTTGCACGCTCACTTGTGGAAATTAAAATCCCAATTGGAAATCCAAACAGGATGGAAATAAAGACCGCGGCAATAATAATGGCAAGTGTGGGAATCATGAGTTCCCATAACCCAACCATGCCAATTAAATAAAGCATGGCACCATAAATGATGGCGGTGCTTATTTTTTTAGATTGTTTGTAACCCACGATTACAACGACAATCACAAGTACCCACCAAGGTAAAAACTCTAAGATTTCATGAATCATTGATAAAAAGCTGTTGAGACCATTGCGAATAACTTGGAGCACGGCATCCGCTGAAAAAGCAAATTTTTTGAAGGCCTTGTCAATGGCGTCCGTGTTAATTTGATATTGAAATGGAAATTGATAGAGCCAGTCCATTAGATTCACCTACTTTATTCTATTGCGGAAACAACTAAATCCCATTTGTCCTGGGGCATCATGGCAGAAAACATCGCTTCATTTTCCTTAATTAACCATTGTGCTGTTTCCTTGTAATTGGCACCGGTTTCAAGCATGTAAGCCAAACCATCGGAAGTAAAACCACTGGATGTGCTGTAATTTCGTAAAAATTCAGTGAATTCTGGGAAATCTTGATCAAATTCAAGTCGTGCACCTACCGTCACTGGCAAAGCAGGTGCTGTTGTTTTTCCTTGCTCATATGATTCTTGATCAATGTAAGGATTATCTTCTAATAAAGTAAAATCGTATTTTCCCATGAGCCAAGTGGGTTCCCAATAATAACCGACAATCGGTTGGCCTTTGTCATAAGCTGAGGTAAAGGCAGCAGCAAGTGCCGCATCGGAACCGGGGCTAAAGTAAATATAGGAATCATCCAAACCGTGATATTCCCATTTGTTGCGCATGATTTCATCGATTTCCCATCCAGGAATCGCGCCATATAAGCGTCCTTGTTCTGGATGATCATCATCTGCAAACACATCAGCGTAGCCTTTTAAATCTTGAACAGTTTTTAGATCAGGAGCGGATGCCTGAATGCCGCGTTCTGCATCACCTTTAATCACATAAGTTGGGACATACAAGCCTTGGGCATTGTCATCAAAGTTAATGCTTAATTCTAAAAGCAATCCCGCTTCGACATCGCTCTGGTAATCTGGAATGTTGTCAGTCCAGACTTCTGTGTAGACATCGATATCACGCATTTTAAGCGCCTCATAAGTAATTGGTGTTGAACCTGGAACTTCTTCCCATGTTAGGTCATAAGCTGTTTCACCAATGAATCCAACGATCGCATTATGAAGACGAATGGAGTCCCATCCGGCATCTGCCATTTTAATATGACCTTGCTTAGTTGAGCTTGGTGTTGAACATCCTGCTAAAAATAAAAGCAATAACAGGGTTCCTGTTAATAATTTTTTAAACATAAAATCCCTCCTAAATAATTCGATATAGAAAACTGACAACTTATATTGTATTACCAGTATGGCAGAATGTCAAATCAGATACTCTGGCATTAACGACAATGAAAAATCACAAGAACATCTTATGCTGGTGGGGCAATCGTGATATAATTGCTTTGAAATTGAGGTTGATTATGAAACGTAGATTAACGAACGCCTTGTTATTGATTATCGGCAATTATTTACTTGCGGCAGCGGTAAATACATTTATATTACCTTACGATATTTTATCGGGTGGTGTCGCAGGCATTGCGATAGCGCTTCAACCTCTGTTTGATTTTGATCCTAATCTAGTTATTAATGTGCTTGTCATCGGCTTGTTTGTTTTAGGTGCGTTAGTCTTAGGTCGAAAATTTGCGGTGACCACCGCCGTCAGTTCTTTTTTGTACCCTTTGTTTTTGACCTTTAATCATTTGAAACTCGTTGTGGATATTGATCCGCTGTTGGCGAGTTTATACGGGGGCTTGGTGGCAGGTGTTGGTGTTGGGATGGTGTTGCGCACCGGCTCAAGCACAGGTGGCATGGATGTTCCGCCCTTGGTCTTGCATAAATACACACATATCGAAGTGGCAGTGTGGGTGTTGATTGTGGATGGCATCACGGTGGCACTTGGTTTGTGGACTTACGGTATCGAAGCGGTGCTCATCGGCTTTATATCTGTGTTTGCGACCGCATTTGCGATTAACAAAGTGTTGGTTTTTGGTGGTCAAAATGCGAAATCGGTTTACATCATTTCCGATTACTACGAAGCTATTTTAAAATATATTCATGATCATCTTGATCGTGGTACCACCATCATTGATGCCAAGGGTGGTTTTACCGGCGATGACAAACCCGTGATTTTAACGGTAATCATGAAAAATCAATACCCGGAATTGAATGCGAAAATTCATGAAATTGATAAAAATGCCTTTCTCATTGTTTCAGATGTCAAAGAAGTGAAAGGTTATGGCTTTTCTTTCGACTATAAAATTTAAAATCACAAACTTCACACAAAGAACCAATATTTTTGTGTTAAAATAGAAAAATACAGGAGCTTGTCTATGTTATTAATGCGTGGTGTTTCGAAAACTTATAAAAATGGGGTGAATGCCCTTTACGATATTAACCTTACGGTCGAACAAGGTGAGTTTGTTTATATCATCGGTCCGACCGGTTCAGGTAAATCAACTTTGATTAAATTGTTGGATGCGGAAGAGGTCCCTACCAAAGGTACAGTGGAAGTTGTTGGTATTAATGTTGGGAAATTGAAACATTCGAAGGTGCCCAAGTATCGACGCAACATTGGAGTTGTCTTTCAAGACTACAAACTCTTGGAACATAAAACAGTGAGTGAAAATGTTGCGTTTGCTTTGGAGGTCGTCTTTCGACCGAAACTCGAAATTCGAAAACGAGTGCGCGAAGTGTTAGAGCTTGTGGATTTAAGTGATAAGACTAACGCATTTCCGCGTGAATTATCAGGGGGCCAACTGCAACGCGTTGCGATTGCAAGGGCAATTGCGAATCAACCAAAACTGTTGATTTGTGATGAACCGACTGGCAACCTTGATCCAGAAAAATCATTGGAAATTGTAAGGTTGCTTGAAAAAATTAACGCCGAAGAAGGGACGACGATTGTGATGGTTACCCATGATTTAATGTTGGTAAACGAATGTCGCAAACGCACGATTGCCCTTGAAGAAGGACATATCGTGGCGGATTTAGAAACGGGAGGCTACATCCAACATGGCTAGAATTTGGCGTCCGATTAAAGAAGCGTTCATTGGCCTTGTCAGACACATCGCCATGACGCTATCCAGTATTTCTTCAGTCACCGTGACGCTGTTGTTTGTGAGTTTATTGTTGATGATTACCGTCAACATCCAACGCTTCACCTACGGAATCGAGGAGACCATTAACATCCACGTTAAGGTCGCACAAACGCATGAATCCGTTGAAGATTTAAGTGTTATATTTAGTGAAATTGATGCGATTAATGGAGTGAAGACCATTATCTTTTCATCCAAAGACGATGAATTGGATAAATTTATTGAGTCCTTTGGCCCTGATGGGAAAATATTTGAAAACTATCGTGGTGAATCCAATCCCTTGCGGGTTGCTTATCTTGTGGAAATTGATGAAGCTGCGAATGTGGAAACCATCTCCGCCAGGATTCGTGACATCGAAGGCATTGAGGCCGTTCAATACGGTGGCATCAAAGTCTTGGAGCTCATGGACTTGTTGCAAGGGATCCGTAATGGTGTGTATGGGCTTGTCATCGGGCTTGGTATAGTTGCGATTTTTTTAATTTCTAATACAATTAAGATATCAATAGCATCCCGCCAAAAGGAAATCGCAATCATGCGAACCGTGGGTGCAAAAAACAGTTTCATCCGCATTCCATTTATTATCGAAGGATTTTTAATTGGGATTTTCGGTTCGATACTACCGATTGCTTTTACGATTGGCGGTTATGTGTTTGTCTTTAATTTTTTAAGGGGTGAGCTTTTAACTCCAATGTTTAAATTAATTGAACCTTTCCCACTTGTTTTATATTTATCGGGGATATTGATGGCGGTTGCGGCGGTTGTGGGTAGCTTAGGAAGCTACTTGTCGGTCGCAAGGCATTTGAGGTGGACACGATGAAAATAAAAAAATTCTTGCTTGTTTTGGTTTCATTGGCACTCATTAGTCCGTTAGGAATGCGCATTGGCGCTAACGAATTTGAATCAAACCGTGCCTATTATGAAACGCTTTGTTTTACGAAGGTTGATCCAGCGAATGCGGCAGTTTGCCGTGATTTTCAAAAACACATTGGTGATCAATCCAAACAAGTGTTGTCTGATTTAAACAGCATCCGCAAAGATCTGAGTGCCGTGCGTGCAGATATTACACGTTACGGGCGTCAAATCAATGAGTACCAAAGTCAAATTGATGAATTAGAACGACAAATCGAAGTGTTGGAACGTTCAATTGAAAGCTTAGCGGCTGAGATTGAAATTCTGGCAGCTGATGTTGAAATCCTTGAAGAATCCATTAATGAACGTGATATCACCATCAAAGAACGCATGCTTGCGATGCAAGGTTTTTTAAGCATCAATGGATTTATAGATATTATTATGGGGGCTTCTAATTTTACGGATTTAGTGCGCCGCATTGAAGGTATTCAAGATATTACGCATTACGATAATGAACAAATTAAATTAATGCAGAGCGAACGCGATCTGTTGGAACTTGATAAAATTGAATTGGAACGTCAACGCAATGTGCTTGAAGAAAACCGTGAGAACTTGGTGACTTCGCAAGCATCGTTGGGGGCTCTAATTGAGATACGCGAAGAAATTATTTCAGAGTTTAGACGTCAAGAAAGTCAACTCATTAAACAAGAGCGTGAAGTTGCGGCGGATTATAGCCAAGTTCAAAGTCAACTTAAAAAAGTTGAAAGTGCCTTAAGCACAATTCCAGATTCCAGCGGTTGGCTACGACCCATCCTTACGGGTGCGCGGATTTCCGCCGGTGCTTGGTACTATCCAAGGGGTGGTCTGCATTTAGCGGTTGACTTTGCGGCACCGGTAGGAACCGCAGTCGTTGCAGTTGCCAACGGGGTTGTGGTGTATCGTGCGAATAATTGTCCAACTTATGGTTACTTAGGAAATTCATGCGGTTATCCCGGAGCAACCGGGGGGGGCAACCAAATTTACCTCATTGTTTCTGTCAATAATAAATCTTACGGTATTATATACGCGCACCTTGAAAATGGCAGCCCAACCAACGTTGGCCGTGTTGTTAAAGGCGGCGATGTGATTGGTCGTGTCGGTTCGTCAGGGAATTCATCGGGACCCCACACACATGTCGAAGTCGTGTATTTAGGAACAAACTCTGTGAATTACTATGCACAAAATTGGGGTGGAAATCTATCTTTTGGTGCCGGTTGGAGTACGACCGGTTATCGCAGACGTTGTGAAGCCAACGGTCACACACCACCGTGTCGTTTAAACCCACTGAATGTCTTTAATGTGCGGGTCGGACAACGGTATTAATCAACGAAAAACATTTTGAAAAAAATGTTTTTTTGTACGCATATAAATAAGGTATAATGATTTTATGATTGAAACAATAAAAACAAACAAAGAACTAAGATTACAAACACTGAATGTCGTGCTCGCACTCATTTTAATGGTCATTGCGAAACTAATTGAAACGCAATTTAAAACCGCATCAATTATCTTGTGGGGCTTGGCATTTTTAATTGGTGGTTTTTTTAAAGCCGTGGAAGGTCTGCAAGCCACCGTTGAAAACAAAGCCTTGAATGTTGAGATATTAATGTTGCTTGCGGCCTTGGCAGCCTTTTTAACGCGTGACTTTCAAGAAGGTGCGATTTTAATCTTCATCTTCGCTGTGAGTGGGGTGCTTGAGACCTATGCCAACACCAAAAGTGAAAAAGCATTAACTTCGCTTTTGGAATTAGCGCCTCAAACTGCGATTATGATGATCAACGACGAAGAAGTGGAAGTGGATGTTGAACAGTTACGCATTGATGATGTGGTGATTGTTAAAGTGGGACAACAAATTCCAGTGGATGGTGTAATCGTCCAAGGGGCAACATCCATTAATGAAGCCGCGATCACGGGTGAATTTGTGCCGGTGTACAAGGCTGAACATGATGGCGTGTATGCGGGAACCTTGAATTTGGATTCGACGATTTTAGTGAAGATTATCAAGGATGCGAAGGACTCCACGATGCAGAAAATCGTGGATTTTGTGCGAGAAGCACAAGCAAGTCAAACACAATCGCAATCCTTTGTGGATCGTTTTGAGAAAGTATATGTGTACGGGGTCATCGTCATGGCCTTGCTCGTGATGTTTGTGCCCTATTTTATGAAATGGCTTCCTTTTGACCAATCCTTTTACAAAGGTGTGATTGTGCTGGTTGTTGGTTCACCCTGTGCGGTGGTGGCTTCCATTACCCCGGCGATTTTATCGTCGCTTTCTTACGGTGCCAATCATGGCATCTTGATTAAGGGTGGCAGCCATTTTGATCAGATACGTTTTACAAACACCGTTGTTTTTGATAAAACAGGAACCATTACCACTGGCAAGCCGGAAGTTGTGGACTTTGTTATGAGTGCGACTATTGATCGTGAATGGTTGTTGCATACAGTGGTGAATATTGAGCGTGATTCCAGTCATCCTTTGGCGCGTGCAATCGTCAATCATTACAAGGATGTGCCACCCTTGACGTTGATGACCAGTGAAGTTTCAGGAGCGGGCATGGCCAGCGATGTGCAAGGGCATCACATTCAAGTTGGAAAGTTTGACTACGAAGATGCGCATGGACTTGGGGAAGCACAACAAACCTTTTTGATGCAAGGCATGAGCCTTGTGGATGTCATCATTGACGGAAAGCTTGTCGGTTTTATTGCGTTACAGGATACGGTACGCCATGATGCCACCGAGGTTGTCAAGGCACTGAATGCCATGCACATGGAAACGGTGTTGTTGAGTGGTGATCGTATTAACTCAGTGGAGACCATCGCTAAACAAACACACATTCAAGCGGTGCATGCGGAATGCTTACCAGAATGTAAAGTTGACTATATTAAGGAATTAAAAGACAAAGGTCATCATGTGATGATGCTTGGCGATGGTATCAATGATGCGCCAGCCTTGGCGCATGCAAATGTCGGCGTGGCCATGGGAGATGCCACGGATGTGTCATTGGAAACTGCTGATGTGGTGTTTATTAACAACAAGCTAACCAACGTGTTATCGTTGGTGAAGCTATCAAAAAAAGCGCATCGCATCATCACCCAAAATCTGGTGTTTTCAATCAGTGTCATCGCTTATTTATTAATTAGTAATTTATTTGTAGATTTACGCCTCACCCACGGGGTTATTGCCCATGAGGGGTCCACAATTTTAGTCATATTGAATAGTTTGCGTTTACTAAGGGATTAAAAAATTGTAGGGTTAGCTACAATTTTTTAAACTATTTAGCGTGGAGTTCCACGATTTTTAAGATGGTTTGCTTTGAGAGCAGGGCATCGTTGACGGATAGAAACTCAAACTTACCATGGAAGTTCTCGCCACCGGTGAAGAGGTTGGGGGTTGGAATCCCCATGTAAGTGATCTTCGAACCATCGGTACCACCCCGGATTGGTTCAATGATGGGTTTGATGCCTAATTCCAGCATCGCAGCTTTCGCAAGCTCGACGCTGCGCATGTCTTTTTTGATGACATCACCCATGTTGTAATAAGAATCTTGCATGTCTAATTCAATGTGACCCTTGGCGTATTTTTCATTGAGTTGTGCCACCACGGCCTCAAGGTGTGCTTTTTTAGCTTCAAACAGGTCACGGTCATGGTCACGAATGATGTAATGCATGGTGGCATCTTCAATGGTGCCTTCCATTTGCGTGCATAAATAGAAACCTTCGCGTTTTTCTGTCTTTTCAGGGACCGCATCTTGCGGCAGCATGCTATCGAGTTCCATAGCGACTTTGATGGCATTGATCATTGTGTTTTTTGCGGTACCGGGATGCACGGAGACACCTTTGATGGTGATTGTAGCACCCGCAGCGTTGAAGGATTCGTATTCTAGCTGTCCTTTAAAACTCCCATCCACGGTGTAAGCAAATTCTGTGTTGAATGCTTTGACATCGAACAAATTGGCACCGCGACCAATCTCTTCATCGGGTCCAAAGGCAATGCGAATTTCACCATGTTCAAAGGGTTGGTCCGCAATCAACATTTTCATGGCTTCAATGATGGCGACCATGCCCGCTTTATTATCAGCGCCGAGCAGGGTTGTCCCATCCGTCGTGATGAGGGTGTGCCCAATGTAATTGTTTAAGTTTGGAAATTGAATCGGACTTAAAATGACGTCAAGTTCTTTGTTTAAGATGATTTCCTGACCATCGTAGTCACTGACAATCTGTGGTTTGATGTTTCGTGATTCAAAATCAGCGGTATCAATATGTGCGATGAAGCCGATTGCAGGGACGTTTTTGTTTGTGGTTTTAGCGATGGTTGCCATCACAAAACCATTGTCGTCATTGACAAAGACATTTTCACAACCAATCTCAATGAGCTCATCTTTAAGCATGTAGGCAAAGTCGAGCTGGGCCTTGGTGGAAGGCACCGTTGGTGAGCTCGCATCGGAGCGTGTATCAATTTTAATGTATCGAATAAATCGTTCAATAAATGGTTGCATTTTTTTCCTCTTTCCTTATTAAAGTGTTATATTTAATATTGTAGACTATCCCCGTGATATAATAAAGGACAAAATGGTTGAAGGTGATGAGTATGGATCAAGATAAAGTGTACGTCAAACTAAAAAAACACGAGTGGCCGGATGAAAAAGCAGCCAAACGGCGCAAACGGTGGACAATTCGTGTTGTGGTTTTAGCGATCTTATTAGCATTTACAATGGGCTGGTTGTTTGGTTTAAATAATCAAAAGCAACCGGTACTTTTTGACCAGTCCAAATACGAGCGTTTGGACGCTGTGATTGGGAAATTAAATAGCGTTTGGTACTACGGAAAAGATATTGATCAACTCGAAAACTGGTTAGTAAACAATGCCATTAAGGGCATGCTTGAACGCAGCAACGATCCATACACCGATTACATGACTGCCGAAGAAGCCCTTGACTTTGAACAATCGATTGACATGGGTTTTGTGGGGATTGGGGTCCAGTTTTATGCGCTTGATGGCATCAACGTCGTCGAACGAGTCTTTAAAAATTCACCGGCTGAACAAAGTGAAGTGATGCCGGGGGACATCATCTTTAAAGTTGATGGTACGGAAGTGACCGATATGCCAACCGCTGAGATTGCGGATTTGGTTAAAGGGGAAGCGGGCACGATTGTGACCATTGAGTTTTTGCGTGGCAATGAAGCCATTATTAAGGAAATCACACGCGGGCAAGTGCTCAACTCAGCCTTTGGTTACACCATTGACGATGTTGGGATTATTGAATTGTATCAGTTTGGCTCATCATCGCATGTTGAGATTGAACAGTATTTAAAAGACATGGCAGTCAATGATACCCATAAATTAATCTTGGATTTACGTGATAATGGTGGTGGCTATTTGGAAGCATTGATGAACATCGCTGCCTTCTTCTTGGATGAGGGCGACGTTGTGATTCAACAAATCCATAAAGATGGATCCATTGAACAAGGTAAGGTAAAATCAAAAAAGAAATACGAGAACCTTGAGAAAATCATCTTGTTAGTGAATGAAAACACAGCGAGTGCTTCGGAAGTGCTGGCAGCTGCCATGCAGGAATTAACGGACACACTCATTGTGGGTGAACAAACTTTTGGTAAGGGTTCCGTGCAAATTACCCATCCCTTCAGTGATGGCAGTGCCTTGAAAGTCACATCTGCCCAATGGTTAACACCCAACGGACAGTTGATTCAGGACATCGGTGTCACTCCGGATGTGGAAGTGAAACGCCATCCTGTGTTTTACCATGACATGAGCATGATGGAGTCCGGTGTCAAATACCAGTATGATGATGTGCATGAACAGATTGCCTACGCACAAAAAGCCTTGGACTTTTTGGGCTATCAGGTCGATCGCATGGATGGCTATGCATCTTTGGATACCATAAACATGGTGGAACAATTTAATTTAGACTTTGACATCGATGCGTTAGATGCTTTAACGGATGTAACCTATCAAGTCTTGCATACAGAAGTTTTGCGACGTTTGTATACGCATCGCAACGCCGTCGATATCCAATTACAAAAAGCTTTGGAGTTAATGCGTGAATAAATTTGAATTAGTAAGTGAATATACGCCAACCGGAGATCAACCACAAGCGATTGCCCAACTCGTGGAGCAATTAAACGCAGGGAAAAAAGATCTTGTGCTTTTGGGTGCGACAGGTACGGGAAAAACCTTTACAATTTCCAATGTCATCGCTCAGGTAAATAAACCGACCCTGGTGTTGGCTCACAATAAAACCTTAGCGGGGCAACTGTATTCAGAGTTTAAACAACTCTTTCCCAACAATCGTGTTGAGTACTTTGTGTCCAACTTTGATTATTATCAACCGGAAGCTTACATGCCTAAAACCGACACCTACATTGAAAAGACCGCCATGATCAATCAAGAGTTGGATATGTTGCGGCTTTCCAGCATCAACAGCGTGTTGACTCGCAGAGATACCATCGTGGTCGCCTCGGTTGCCTGCATCTATGCTTCCAGTGACCCTGATAATTATAAGGATATGTTTTTTACCTTGCGCGTGAACGAAACCATCGATCGTGATGCTTTGCTTAAAAAGCTTGTGGATCGTCAATACACGCGCAATGATATGGAATTAAAAAAAGGAACCTTTCGTGTGAAAGGCGATGTCATCGATATTCACTTGGGCCATACGGACGCCTTTATCTTGCGGGTGGAAATGTTTGATAATTACATTGAGCGGATTGTGGAGGTTGATCGGCTGACCTTTAAAGTGTTGGATGCCTATCAAATCTATCACATCTTTCCAGCCAATGAGTATGCGCGCATGCAACCTCAAATTCTCCATGCGGCAGATACCATTGAAGCGGAATTGGAAGCGCATCTCAAGGTTTTAGAAAGCCAAAATAAATTGTTGGAGAAACAACGGCTTGAACAACGAACCCGTTATGACATTGAAGCCTTGCGTGAGTTTGGTTTTTGTTCCGGGATCGAGAACTATTCACGGCACATTGACCAGCGCCAGCCAGGCCAACGTCCCTTTACCTTGTTTGACTTTTTCGGGGATGATTTCTTGTTTGTTATCGATGAATCCCACGTGAGTATTCCACAAGTGAAGGGCATGTATCGCGGCGATCGTTCGCGGAAGGAAGTGCTTGTTGAATATGGCTTTCGATTGCCTTCAGCCCTTGATAACCGGCCTTTGAATTTTGAAGAGTTTTTGAAGATGCCGAAGCAGACAATCTATGTTTCCGCAACCCCTGGTGAGTTTGAGCTTGAACGAGCCAACCATGAAATTGTGGAACAAATCATTCGACCAACCTATTTATTGGATCCTAAGATTATTGTGCGACCTTCCAAAGGTCAAATTGATGATTTGTTGGATGAAATTCACCAACGTAGTGAAAAACAACAACGTGTGCTTATCACAACCTTAACCGTTAAAATGGCGGAGGAATTAACGAATTATTTATTGATGTCGCATGTGAAAGCCATCTACTTGCATCATGAAACAAAAACCTTGGAACGTATTGAAATCATCCATGACTTGCGGAAAGGAAAGTATGATGTGCTTGTTGGAATTAACCTCTTGCGCGAGGGCATTGATATTCCGGAAGTGTCGCTGGTTGCGATTTTGGATGCCGATAAAGAAGGCTTCTTACGTTCTTATCGCTCCTTGGTACAAACGATTGGCCGTGCCGCCCGTAATGAGGATGGGCAAGTGATCATGTATGCGGATCGCATGACCGATTCCCTTAACAAGGCGATTGAAGAAACAAACCGACGCCGTCAGATACAGGAAGCCTACAACGTTACCCACAACATCATCCCAAAGACAGTTGTGAAAGAAATTCGTGATGTGATAGCAGGGAAAGAAACGCAAGCCATGGCCATGGCGATGCTTAAAAAGAAAACACGCAAAGACACGCGTGCGCTGGATGCCATGCTTTCTGATTTAGAAAAAGAAATGCATGACGCGGCCCGTGTACTTGACTTTGAACGCGCCGCAACTCTGCGTGATATCATCCTTGAATTAAAAAGCCAATAAAAAAGGGGTATCCCTTTTTTGATTTGGTGAATAAAATGATAAAATAGAAGTGTTTTGGAGGGACTATGAGTAAAGATAAAATTGTAATTAAAGGGGCGCGTGTGCATAACCTTAAAAATATAGATTTAACGATACCACGTAACAAGCTGGTCATTATGACTGGGCTTTCAGGCAGCGGTAAAACCTCGCTCGCTTTTGATACTATTTATGCTGAAGGTCAACGGCGGTATGTGGAATCACTGAGTGCGTATGCGCGCCAGTTTTTAGATAACATGGAAAAACCAGACGTTGACTACATTGAAGGTTTATCCCCATCAATTTCCATCGATCAAAAAACAACCCATAATAACCCACGATCAACAATCGGTACCGTAACTGAAATTTATGATTATTTACGCTTAATGTATGCACGAATCGGGACACCGTATTGTCCGATTCATCACACACCGATTGTTGCGATATCCATTAATCAAATGGTGGACCAAGTGATGAATCTTGAAGATGAACAACGCATTGAAGTGTACGCACCGGTTGTGCATCAAGAAAAAGGCACGCATAAGGACAAGTTTGCCCAATATTTAAAAGAAGGTTTTATTCGGGCACGTGTCAACAAACAACTGGTCATGTTGGAAGAGCCGATTACCCTTGATAAAAATCATAAGCACGACATTGATATCATGATTGATCGGCTGGTGAAACGTGAAGATTCACGGTCCCGCTTGTATGACTCTTTTGAAAGTGCCACTAAACTCAGCAACGGTTTGGTGCTAGTGATTGCAGATAAAAAAGAATTGTTGTTTTCACAGAAATATGCCTGTGTGGAATGTGGTTTCTCGATTCCAGAATTGGAACCGCGTTTGTTTTCCTTTAACTCGCCACTCGGCGCATGTGAAAACTGCAAAGGTTTAGGAATCACACAACAAGTTGACTGGGATTATTTGATGCCTAACAAGGAAAAGTCAATCTTACAGGGCGGCATTCTCTTTTATAAGAACATTGTGGCCACTGAAAACATCGAATGGCAGACCTTCGAGATTTTATGCAATCATTACAAGATTCCGATTGATGTGCCCCTCAAAGATTTAAGCAAGGCCCAACTTGATATTTTAATGAACGGTTCCAAAGAACCGATTGAATATGAAATTGAATCACGTTCCGGCAACCGTTTCATGCGCAATGACTACATTGAAGGGGTTGCGAAGATGATTGGTCGCCGGTTTGTGGAAACAACCTCGCAATCCGCACGTGATTGGTACGGTTCGTTTATGAGTGAAAGCACCTGCTCAGTGTGCCATGGTCAGCGTTTAAATCCGATGGCACTCAGCGTTAAAGTTGCGGATAAAAACATTTACCAGTGGACCGCCATGTCGGTGAAGACGGCTTTAACCTGGATGCAAGAGCTACAACTCACGCCCACGCAGGAAGAAATTTCAAAACTCGTCAATAAAGAGATTATTGAACGTTTGTCCTTTTTAAAGGATGTCGGTTTAGAATATTTAACCTTGGATCGAATCGCCGGTTCTTTATCAGGCGGGGAAGCGCAGCGTATTCGACTTGCAACCCAAATTGGATCACGCTTGACCGGGGTCTTGTATGTGCTTGATGAACCATCGATTGGTTTGCATCAGAAAGATAATGCCAAGCTCATTCAAACCTTAAAGAACATGCGCGATTTAGGAAATTCCTTGATTGTGGTAGAACACGATGAGGAAACCATGCTTGCGTCCGATTGGATTGTGGACATTGGTCCTGGTGCTGGGATTTCTGGTGGCGAAGTAGTTGCCAATGGTCCAATCGATGTCATTAAAGCCAACCCCAACAGCATCACGGGTTTGTATTTATCAAAGAAACGTCAAATTGAAATACCCAAAGAGCGCAAACCAGGCAATGGCAATTACCTTGAAGTTTATGGGGCGCACGAAAATAACTTAAAACATTTGAATGTGAAAATTCCGCTCAACACGTTAACGGTGATTACCGGTGTTAGTGGTAGTGGTAAGTCATCACTTATCAATGAAGTGTTGGCCAAACGCTTGCAGCATAGCTTAGGTCGCAGCAAAGTTAAACCCGGCAAAGTGGATCGGATTGAAGGTTTGGAACATGTTGATAAAGTCATCGTCATCAATCAAGACCCCATTGGTCGGACACCACGCTCAAACCCTGTGACCTACACGGGGATATTTGATGATATTCGTGATTTGTTTGCGATGACCAAAGAATCAAAGATGCGTGGCTACCTCAAAGGTCGTTTTTCCTTTAATGTGAAGGGTGGTCGCTGTGAAAGTTGTCAAGGGGATGGTGTGAAACGCATCTCCATGCACTTTTTACCGGATGTGTATGTTTTGTGTGAAGAATGTCACGGCAAGCGTTACAATGAAGAAACCTTGCAGGTGACTTACCGTGATAAAAACATCTTTGACATTTTACAAATGAGCGTTGATGAAGCGACGGTCTTCTTTGAGAACATTCATCGGATTTCACATCGCTTAAAAATTTTACAGGATGTTGGTTTAGGTTATATTCAACTTGGACAAAATGCAACGATCTTGTCCGGTGGTGAAGCGCAACGTGTTAAACTTGCCAGTGAACTTCAAAAACGGGCGACCGGTAAAACCGTGTTTGTGCTTGATGAACCGACCACTGGCTTGCACAGTGAAGATGTACGAAAACTTTTGAAGGTGTTGTTGCGGA
>JAAZGU010000123.1 GCA_012511085.1 Erysipelothrix sp.
TGTTGCAACAAGCCAAGGTGATGCTCATCAATGCCATCCATAACAGCGAGGACAACATCGCCAGTTATGTGAATTTACACTACAGCGGTTTACTGATTGGCGAGCCCTTTGATATAGAAACAACCATCCAAAACATTAAGGCTGTGAACTTGGATGACATCAAACATGCTGTTCAACAATGGCAACCGCTTTTAATGTATACCTTAGTAGGAGAAGCTCATGAAATTAATAACGAATCCCTTTAATGAAACAATTTATCAGTGGCAAACGCCATCTCAGATGACGGTGCTCTTGGTGCATAAACCAGAATTTGTCAATCAAGCTGTGGGGGTTGGCACAACTCTTAGTGGCTTGACATCCACGATTGATCTCAATGGCGAAAGACTTACTTTAAAACCCGGCCTTGCTCATTTTTTGGAGCATCAACTTTTTGAAAGTGATGCTGGCAGCATCATGAATGACTTCACTGAAGTAGGTGCCAGTGTCAATGCCTACACCTCATATCATGAAACCGTGTATTACTTCGCAACCACCAACTCACTGAAAAAGCCCTTGCATTTGTTGATGGACATGATGGTCGATGCCAAACTCACAAAACAAAGTGTGCAAAAAGAAAAAGGCATCATCATTCAAGAATTAGCCATGTATGAACAAATGCCGGAAGCGCGTTTAATTCGTGAAACCTTTGCGAACTTGTATGAAAATCATCCTTTAAAGTTTGATATTGGTGGCAGTGCTGAAAGTGTCAGTGCCACTGAACTTAAAGATTTAATGCAAGCCTACGATTTGTTTTATAATCCTAAGAACTTGGTAATGGTCATTGTCAGTCATCATCCCATCGCAACCCTTAAAAACTGGGTGTTGGAACATCCACTCAGTCATAAAACTAACCGTGGTCATCATTTAAAAACAAGACGCACGTGGGAACCGCTGGTCGAGACATCGAAAATTAAGTCCACCATCATGGACATCACCCAAAACAAAGTGATTGTCAGCGTGCCCTTACTACCAGAGACTGCAGAGGCTGATTCTTTGTTGGTACGATGGGGCTTGCGGGTACTTTTGGAAAGTCACTTTAGTGAAATGAACCCTGATTATCAAACGTGGTTGGATGCGGGTACCATCAACGCCTTATTTGATTATGATGTGGATGTGGAAGCCGATTATGGGCACGTCTTGTTTTTGTTTGAAAACATTGACCATCACGATGCGCGTGCGTTTGTAATCAGAGAGTTACAGAAACTAAGCATCACGCAAGCGCAACTGGAACAACTGAAAAAACGCTGGTTTTTCGCAAGCTTACGGGTTTTTAATAACCCATCATCAATTATGCTGCGCTTGTTGCATTATCACCTTAAAACACGGTCATATTTCGATCTTTTGCACATTCTTAATGATTTAAGCCTTGCGGATGTTAAAGCGGCACAGCGCTTCTTAGCGGACGTTGTGCATGTGACAGAAATCAAAGGGCGCTAATTTGCTGTGGGTGCGGGTCATTATCCGATAAACGTCCTTTATTTGACTGCTAAGGCAAATTAGCGTGTTTGTCAGGTACGATTCTTTCTTTTATGATGACTCCACAGGAGGGAAGCATGCTAAATCAAATTGTCTTGGTTGGTAAGGTATTGGAGATGCCGCAGTTGCGTGAAACAAACAAAGGGCACAAGGTCGTTAATCTGTTGATTGCGGTGCAACGTAATTTCCGCAACAGTGTCGGAGAATATGAAAGCGATGCCATCATGTGCACGCTCTGGCGCGGGGTTGCGGAAAGTGTCAGTGCGGTGTGTGAAGTTGGTTCTTTGGTTGGCATCAAGGGACGTCTGCAAGCCAATTGTTTTGAAAGTAAAGACCAACGCCCGTTTCATTATTGCGAGGTCATCGCTGAGAAAGTATCCTTTCTCAGTCCCAAAGCAGGTTGAAAGTAGTGATTCACTACTTTTTTATTGTCCTAAAAAAAACAATATAATGTATAATAAACACAA
>JAAZGU010000124.1 GCA_012511085.1 Erysipelothrix sp.
AAAACGAATTTAAAATAATTGTGAAATACGATAAAAAGGCCACGATGGTACCGCGTTGACTCAAACCCGATAAAACACGCGTTGAACCAACGTATAAGATAAGCACAAACCCTAAGTTTAATAATAAGTTCATGGATGGATTGAGGGTTGCGACAATCATGCCTGCTCGTTTTTCCTTATATGATACCGCACGATTGGATTGATTGTATTTGTCTTTTTCACTTTCTTCTTTGGCCAATGCTTTGATGATTTTGATACCTGCGATTGCTTCGCGCACGATTCGCACCATGTTATCAAGTTCAGTTTGAAGTGCATCATAGAAAGGAATTGAATACTTGGAAACAAAGATAATCACGAAAATAATAAGGGGCAACAGGGCAATTAAAACAAGCGCCAGCTTAAAGTCAATGATAAACATCATTGCTAAACTACCCACAAGTAAAATTGGTGCCCGAATTCCAATCCGTTGAATGACATTGAACATGCGATAGACATGGTATGTGTCACTGCTCATGCGAGAAATCAACGATGGAATCGAGAATTCATCAATGCTTTCGTTGGAGAAATGTAAAATTTTGTGGTAACTGTCATCACGCAAGTCCTTGATAGCATCGGTTGAAATACGTGATGCCATACGATTGGCGTAAATATTCGCTAAAAACGAAACAAGTGCTGTCAACAACATCAAAACACCAAACCAGATTACGCGACGCATGTCGTTGAGCGGAATAATTTTGTCGATGACATACGCAAGCAAAAACGGCAGCAACAATTCAATGATTGTTGCGCTACTTTTTACAATTAACCCAAAAGCAATTTTACTTTTGTAGGGACTTAAATAAGATAAAATACGTTTCATAAGTTACTGATCCAATAAGGCAACGGCACGTGCTTTTAACCAATCCAAATACATTAAAAATTGGGCTTCACTTTCCGCATCAAAGTCTTGCATAAGAAAAGCGCGTTGTGCTTTTAACTTTTCCACAATCGTTTCTGACAATGCCTTCCCTTTTGGGGTCGCAATGAGTTGCACAAACCGTCGATCGTTTTTGTTTTTATGCATTTCAATGTAGCCATTTTCTAAAAGTACATGGCAACCACGTGCGATGTTACTTTTATCAAGATGCATGTTTTGTGTCAATTGATCTTGCGAAATCTTTGGATTGCGAACAATCTCAAGTAAAAAGCTAGCTTGATAACCACGCAAACCATGTTGCTCAAACATTTGATTACGATACATTAAATTGAAACGTTCAATCATGCTGATCGATTTATTAATTGGTAACATGTTCCTCCTTTAGTTGCGCACGCAACTATTATACATGAATTAACTATGGTTTTAAACCCAAATTTCTTTTAGACAATATTCGACGAACATGGTAACTTCTTTTGATTTAGGTTAGAATAATATTAGTGAGCAGTCAAAACACGAGGTAAATTATGAATCAATTATTTCTATTTCTTATCATTATTGGAATTATTACGTTGATTTTTGCGGGTTATTTAAGTTTAATGGTAATTCGCGCAGAAAATGGAACCGAAAAAATGCATGAAATTGCTGGTTTCATCCGTAATGGCGCCAATACTTTTATTAAGAGCGAATATCAATATTTAAGTATCTTTGTTGTTGTCATTGCATTTGCAATTGGTCTGGCTATCAACCATGGGACCGCCTTGGCCTTTATTTTAGGAGCCGTGTTTTCAATGGCTGCTGGTTACTTTGGCATGCGCATCGCCACAATCGCAAATGTAAAGACAGCGCAAGCAGCGCGTAAAACACAAACAGCTGCCCTTAATGTTGCCTTTTCAGGAGGTGCGATCATGGGCTTGCTTGTTGTTGGTTTCGCGGTCTTAGGACTGGGAAGCTTGCTGCTCTTATTTAAAGGCGACCCCATCAACATCGCTGGTTTTGGTTTAGGTGCGAGTTCAATTGCCTTGTTTGCACGGGTCGGCGGTGGGATTTACACAAAAGCCGGAGATGTCGGTGCCGACTTAGCCGGGAAAATTGAAGCAAACATCCCTGAAGATGATCCACGTAATCCAGCGGTCATCGCTGATAATGTTGGGGATAACGTTGGCGATGTGGCCGGCATGGGTGCTGATTTATTTGAATCTTATGTTAACTCAATTGTCTCCGCGATTTCATTAGGTATGCTAACCTTTAATGTGGAAGGTATTTACTTTGTTTTAATCTTAGTAGCAGTAGGTATCGTTTCATCCATGATTGCCATCGTGTTTGTTAAATTGTCAAGTGGTGAGAACCCACAAAAAACACTGAACTATGGTTCGTACGTGTCTGGTTTGCTCGTGTTACTTGGCACTTGGTTTTTAAGCCATCATATTTTTGGTGACTACCGCGCTTTCATTGCGGTTGCTACTGGATTGATTGTTGGTGTCCTGATTGGTATCACTACCGAAATGTTTACCTCTTCTGATTACAAACGCGTGCAACGCATTGCCTATGAATCCCTCTCTGGTTCCGCAACCAACATTATCGCTGGACTTGGTGAAGGGATGTTTTCAACCATGCCACCCACACTTTACATCGTTGTTGGTATTTTAGTTTCTTACTATGCCATGGGTGGTAATACGATGCCAACCCAAGGTTTGTATGGCATTGCTTTAGCAGCGATTGGCATGCTTTCTACAACGGGTTTCACGATTGCGATCGATGCTTATGGACCGATTGCTGATAATGCCGGTGGCATAGCGCAAATGGCCGATCTGCCACCATCAGTACGGGAAATTACCGATACATTGGATGCCGTTGGTAACACGACAGCCGCCATTGGTAAAGGCTTTGCGATTGGCTCTGCTGCTTTAACATCCTTAGCACTGTTTGTTTCTTATGCTGAGACGGTGAAACTTTCAACCATTAATTTACTGTATCCACTCACTTTAGTTGGTCTGTTTATCGGTGGCATGATTCCCTTTTTATTCAGTGCCTTGTCCATGAAATCAGTCAGCAAGGCTGCCAATGAAATGGTGCAAGAAGTGCGGCGTCAATTTGATGAAATCGAGGGTATCTTGGAAGGCACAGCCACACCGGAATACGACAAGTGTGTTGCGATTTCAACCAAAGCAGCGCTTAAAGAAATGATTTTGCCGGGTGTCATCGCCATTTTAACGCCCCTGGTCATCGGACTTGGATTTGGTGTTGAAATTTTGGGAGGCTTAATGGCAGGAACCATCATTTCTGGAGTTTTATTAGCCTTAATGATGTCCAATGCTGGCGGCGCATGGGACAACGCTAAAAAGCTGATTGAATCTGGTGAACACGGTGGTAAAGGCAGTGCTGCCCATCATGCGGGTGTCGTCGGCGATACCGTTGGTGATCCCTTTAAAGACACAGCTGGACCGGCTATGAATATTTTAATTAAACTAATGACCGTCATTGCGTTGGTCTTTGCGCCATTTATTATGCAATACGGCGGTTTATTCTTTAAATTATTTAACATTAATTAGAAAGGTATGATGATATATTATGAATTTTGAATTTGTCACTGCAAATCGTATTATTGTTAAAACAAATGGATTGTCAGATTTGGAGCACCTGATCCAACCTTATGGTGAACGTGTTTTATTGGTTGCGCGACGCAACGCGCAAGCAACCAAAGATGCCCAAAGTTACTTAGAAAACGCACAAAAGAGTGTTGAAGTCATTTACGTCAAGGGCGAGCCTACCTTAGAACAACTCAGTGAGAACGTTGATTTTGCACGAGCCGGTAACTTTGACGTCGTGGTTGGCATTGGCGGCGGAAGTGTCATTGATATGGGTAAAATGATTGCAGCTCTAATCACAAACACAAAGCCAATCATGGATTATTTGGAAGTTATTGGCCAAGCGATGCCGTTAACCAAACAACCAAAACCATACATTGCGATACCCACAACCTCAGGAACTGGTGCCGAAGTCACTAAAAATGGAGTGGTGAGTAGCGCAAAGCACAAAGTTAAAGTAAGCTTACGAAGCCCGATGATGTTTGCGGATATTGTGATTATTGATGCGAGTTTAACCTTATCTTTACCAAGGCATGTCACAGCCAGCACCGGCATGGATGCGCTGACACAAAACATAGAACCCTATGTGTCCAATCAAGCCAATCCCATCACTGATGCGTTTGCGAAAGCCGGGATTCAACATATCGGTCGCTCACTTAAACGCGCTTATGATGAACCAACCAACTTGAAAGCGCGGGAAGCCATGGCGCTTGGATCGCTCATGGGCGGCTTAGCGCTCGCCAACGCCAAGTTAGGTGCTGTGCATGGCTTTGCAGCAGTGCTAGGCGGCATGTATGATATCAATCATGGTGTCGTATGTGCGCTTTTGTTACCACATGTGATGCGTGCCAACGTCGATGCCTTGCAAGCAAGTGATGATCAACACCCCATTCTTAAACGGTATCAGGAAGTTGCGGTCTTGCTTACAAACAACCAAAATGCAAGCATTGAAGATGGCATTGACTTTGTCTTTGATTTAGTCAAGCATTGTCAAATCCCATCACTTGCGAGCTTCAACATTCCAGCTGCCGATGATGCCATCATCATTGAAAAAGCAAAAAACTCCAGCAGCATGAAGGGTAATCCCATTATGCTCACTGAAGTTCAGTTACAATCGATTCTAGAAAATGCAAGGAAGTGCTAAGCACTTCCTTTACTTTTTTCATACAATTTATCAATTTCATCAACGCGCATCACTTTCGGATGTGAGCGTTCATTAATTGTGTATTCA
>JAAZGU010000125.1 GCA_012511085.1 Erysipelothrix sp.
CCTATGCTCTTGATCAGGAAGAGTACCAAAAGCGCTACGACATGCAGGTCTCTCGCTACGAGGCCTTGCAGGCTGAATTTGAGGAAACACAGTCCGCTATCTGCGATAAAAATTATCAAAGCTCGATCCTGAGCGGCTTTATGTTTTCCATCTTTGACTCGGATATCCTGCCCGTCAAGTTCAGCAATACGCTCTGGATGGGCACTGTGGACACGGTGACGATTAAGAGCGACAGCACTTTGCTTTACAGATTCAAGGACGGCAGCGAGATTTCGCTTACTATCCCCGGCAGAAACTGAATTCCGCTCCGCTCATTTTTTCGACTAAAAGCTCATTTATCCCACTGAAAAAAGACTTCAAAACAAAAGAAAACAGCCGCTGACACCACTAATTGTATCAACGGCTATGTTCTACGTTGGTGCGGATGAAGGGACTCGAACCCCCATGCCGTAAGGCGCTTGATCCTAAGTCAAGTGCGTCTGCCAGTTTCGCCACATCCGCAGGGCTTTTATATTATAACAACACCCCGGCTTAAATTCAATCTTTAAATTAAAAACTGTGCTTGGATTGCTGTCAATCTTGACTCATGACATATTTAAGCGCTTTACCAACATTGTCAAAACACATGGTTGCCCATTCTTTAACTTCTTCGCGTCCACTGCAAATCGCAAACCCATCAAATCCTTTCACCATGGGTATATCATTGAATGAATCCCCAATCACGTACGGTTTTAAATCTAGATTTTTCGCTTTTCGATATTCGTCGATGCCGCTGTGTTTGGAAACCCCACAATTTAAAATCACCACATATTGAAACCAGGTGAAGGCGCATGTTTCACCCTCATATTTATGATTGATAAATTGTGTGAACTGGACGGCATTGGCATGGGTATCCAATTTCGCATAAAGTCCAACTAATTTTTCATGCATCATCACATCATCAATATCTACAATCGTTGTATCGGTACTTGTTCTGTTGTTGAATTCATCATGCACTCCCACAACAACGCCATCGCTGACACCATAATACAATAATTCATCTTTGGGGAAATCCGCAATAATTTCTTGAACGCGCGTAAAAGGCATCTTATGAAAATAGACTTGTTTGTCATTGCCATCAACTGCAATAGCACCATTTTCACTGATGATAAAATCAACGGGTATTTGATAAATTTCAATTTGGTTTTTAATGGAACTTAACGAACGACCGGTTGCGATACCAAACAAATTACCTTGCGCTCGAAAAACATCGATGGCATCCAATGTTTCTTGATCAACCGTTCCATCGATGTGCAAGGTTCCATCATAGTCTGAAACAAATAACTTCAAATTTACACTTCCTTTTTCCTTTAGCATTATAGCAAACTTCCACTCACAAACAAAACAAGGAACACTCCTTGTTTGTTATCCACCTAAATATAACTTCACAACCTCTTCACTCTTTGAGAGTTCTGTACTTGTACCACTCAGCATCACTTTGCCGGTTTCAATCACATAACCACGATGCGCAATCGACAAAGCCATCTTGGCATTTTGCTCCACAAGTAAAACCGTGGTTCCCTCATGATTAATCTGCTTAATAATCTCAAAGATTTCGCGCACCAACATGGGAGCCAATCCCATGCTTGGCTCATCCAATAATAACATTTTAGGACGCGCCATCAAAGCGCGGCCAATCGCTAACATTTGTTGTTCGCCACCAGAAAGGTTGGCTGAATGTTGCTGTCGCCGTTGATACAAGATTGGAAACCGCTCATACACATCTTCCAAATCACTGTATATTTCATTATCTTTTCTTAAAAAAGCACCTAGAAGGAGATTCTCCTCCACATTCATATCTTTAAACACGCGCCGCCCTTCCGGAACATGCGTCACGCCCAAAGCCACAACTTTGGTCGGATTGACATTTGATATATCTTCATCTTCAAACATGATCGTTCCTGATTTAATCGGCATCAAGTTCGATATTGACTTGAGCAAGGTTGATTTTCCGGCACCGTTGGCACCAATCAGGGTGACAATCTCACCAGGATTAACATGCAATGAAATGCCTTTGATGGCCTCGATATAACCGTAGGAAACATAAAGTTGATCAATCTTTAACATCGTTGACCTCCTCCCCCAAGTAAGCCGCAATCACGGATGGATTGCTTTGAATCTGTTTTGGAGTACCTGCAGCAATACAAATTCCACGATCAAGCACGACGATATGGTCGCATAAACCCATCACCAAGCGCATGTCATGTTCAATCAAAACAATCGTTAAATCATATTTTTTGTGGATGTCACGAATGAAGTTGATCAAGTTGTTTGTTTCTTGTTCGTTCATACCGGCGGCAGGTTCATCTAAAAACAACATTTTCGCACCGGTTGCTAAGGCACGGGCAATCTCAATCCGCCGTTGCTCCCCATAGGAAAGCTGACTTGCTAGGATGTCACGTTTATCAAGCAGGCCAACTTCATCAAGCCACAACTTAGCACGTTTATGGATGAGTGATTCATTTCTTTTGAATTTCTTCGTTCGAAAAAAGGTTGAAAACACACCATAACGGTATTGATGATACATTGCGGTCTTGATGTTATCAAGCACCGTCATTTCTTCAAACAGGCGTATATTTTGAAAGGTTCTTGCGATACCATATTGCGCAATCTTGGATGGACTCACATTTCCAATTTGTTTGAATTCTCCGTTAACACGTAAGGTAATGTTGCCATGGCTCAAACCATACATGCCTGTAATGCAATTAAATAAAGTTGTCTTCCCCGCACCGTTGGGTCCGATGATACCAACAAACTGTCCCTTGTAGATTGAAAGGCTTGCATCCGCAACGGCGACGATACCACCAAACACACGACTCACGTTTTCAATTCGTAGTATTTCCATCTGCTTTTACCTTCCTTCTAAATAATTTGTTAATCGATATCTCTTTCGTTCCCAACAAGCCTTGCGGACGATAAATCATTAAGACAATCAACACCAGGGCATAAACAATCATCCTTACTTGCGCTAAGGTTTGCAGCAGCGTTGTCAAAAGCTCCATCACAACCGCAGCTGCGATTGTCCCACTGATGCTACCCATACCACCCAAGACCACAACCATCAAAAATTCAATGGACTTGGATATCCCAAAGGCTTCCGGTTTGATAACATAGAAAAACGAAGCATAAAGGGCACCGGCAATGCTTGCGAAAATAGCGCCAAAAATAAATATCATCACTTTTATTTTTGTGACTTGAATCCCCATCGCTTCCGCTGCAATTTCATCATCTTTAACACTCAAGGCTGCCCTACCAAAACGACTGTATTTAATGTGGGCCATAAATAACAGTGCAATCACTATAAAAACATACAACAAAGTCCAGTCCGTAAACTTGGGGATTGAACTTAATCCAGCTGCGCCGTTTGTAATTTTTAAATTTAAAAGCACGATGCGAATAATTTCACCGGTTCCTAAGGTTGCGATTGCTAAGTAATCGCCTCTCAGTCGCAAGGTTGGAATCGCAATGAAAAGACCCACGATTGTTGTAATCACAATACCAATCAAAAGACCAACGACCCATCCAAATAAGGAGGGATATGCTAATGTCACAATCGCTACGCTGTAGGCACCGATGGCCATAAAACCAGCATGGCCTAAGGAAAATTGTCCCGAGATACCTAGAATCATATTTAAACCAAGGGCACCAATTAAAGTAATCCCAACTTTAACGAGCGTAATTTGATAATAAGCATTAATCACATCAATTTCAATTAACACATAAACCAGGGCATAAACACCAAGGACAAGTAGGATTTTAACCCATGAGAACTGTTCAAACATTTGCTTCATACTTTCTCACGCCCCCCTTTTCCTAGTAAACCTGACGGTTTAATAATTAACACTAAAATCAAAACAAAAAACACAATGGCGTCTTTCATTAAAGAATAACCAGCGCCAATAACCATGGTTTCAATTAAGCCAATCACAAAACCACCCAGCATGGCGCCCCGGATATGCCCAATACCGCCAAAGACCGCTGCAACAAAGGCTTTAAGGCCTGGGTTGACGCCCATGAGTGGCGAGATAGTATTGTAGTACATACCAACTAATGTGCCGGCAGCGGCCGCCAGTGCCGCTCCTAAGGCAAAGGTAATCGCAATCGTCTTGTCAACATCAATCCCCATCAGGGCTGCGGCCTCTTTATCAGTTGAGACTGCACGCATTGATCGTCCGATGCGTGTTTTATTAACCAAAGCCTGCAAAGCAATCATCAACCCGGCAGTGATCACAAAAATTAAAATTTGTTCAAACGATATCTTAATCGAAAACAGATAATAATTCTTATTCACGAACACTTCCGGAAACACCTTGGTATCCGCACCGACAAGAAACATTGTCGTGTACTGCATTAAAAAAGACACCCCAATCGCGGTGATAAGCGCTGCAATGCGGGTTGCATTACGCAGTGGCTTGTAAGCAATCCGTTCAATAAAGAACCCTAAAACCGCAACCAGTGCCATTGAAATAAATAAGGCTACAAAAAATGGCAACTTCAAAATTGTAATTAAATAAAATGAAAAAAACGCACCGATCATGTACATTTCACCATGCGCAAAATTGATAAGTTTAATGATACCGTAAACCATCGTATATCCTAAAGCGACAAGTGCATAAATGCTACCCAATGACATGCCATTGATAAATTGTTGAATAAATTGAACCATGGAGTTTCCTTTTAAAAAAAGGGTGAAAGTAAGCCTTCACCCTCTCATTACAAGTCTTATGGGTTAACTCTGACTGAGTTAACGATTTCCCCTTCTTGGATTTCTAAGACAACCGCTGATTTGATAGCATTATGCCACTTGTCAACCGTAATTTTACCGGTGACACCATCAAATTCAACCGTGCTTGCCAATGCTTTATTAATCTCTTTTGGATCAGTGCTACCGGCACGTTTGATCGCATCAACTGCCAACATCGCTGTATCATAACCAAGCGCACTAAAGGCATTTGGCTCAACGTTGTACTTGTCTTTAAAATCTTGTAAAAACTTCACAACTAATGGATCTTTATCAATCGCAGAATAGGCTTGTGAGAAATAAATATCGTACAAGGCTTCCGGACCTGCAAGTTCAAATAAAACAGGTGAATCAAAACCATCGCCACCAATGATTGGTACATCGATGCCCAATTCACGCGCTTGTTTAATAATCAAACCAACTTCTTCATAATAACCTGGAACAAACAAGACATCAAAATCTTTCTGAGCAATTAAAGTTAACACACTGTTAAAGTCAAGCTCACCTTTTACGTAAGCTTCGTGTGTGACAATGGTGCCCCCATTGTTTTCAAATTGCTCATGGAAAGTTTCTGCCAATCCTTTGGCATAATCCGATGATTGATCACCTAAAATAACTGCTTTGGATTTATTCAAGTTTTCCATCGCAAAGTTTGCCATGGTAATCCCTTGGAATGAATCAATAAAACTTACACGGTAAATATAAGGTTCAACGTTAACACCATCGTTTGTGATATCATCAGCAGTTGCTGACGGTGAAATAAGTGGCACTTCGTATTGGTTCACAATTGGAACTTGTGCTTTGGTAATACCTGAAGTTGCCGCCCCTAAAACGACACTGACCTTATCGCGTGTCGCTAAAGCTGTCACAATACTTGTTGCTTCTGATGTTTCAGATTTATTATCACGTTTAATCAATTCGATGAGCTTTCCATCAATGCCCCCCGCTGCATTCACTTGCTCAATCGCTAATTCTATACCTAAAACTTCTGCTTCGCCATAACTTGAGACTTCACCGGATAGTTCAAAATTTAAGCCAATTTTAATTTTATCGCTACTTTTTGAACATCCTGTGACCGCCATTGTTATTGCTAACAATGACACAATCACCCCTACAATCTTTTTCATAATATCCTCCTCATTGATATGAAATGATTTTACATGAAAATTGTGTGAAAATCAAGTTGTGACTTTCATAATTTCACACTTTATGAAAATATTTGAAAATTGAATGTTCATTGTTTATGGTCTTATTGTGGATATAAAAAAACCTCACCTTTGGGTGAGGTCTCATATCATTAATCAGTTTGTTTTAAACTTAGAAGCGATGCCGCATCTTCATCGATGATCATCACTACATTATCTTTATCGCGTAAATAGCTGGCTGGCCAGGTTGTAGAAACTTCCCCTTCGAGGATATGTTTCACGGCCTCGGCTTTCTTTTTGCCAGAAACCATTAAAACCGCAACCTTTGCTGCTAAAATCTCTTGAAACCCTAATGTAATCATTTGATCCGGCGCTTGTTCACGTGTAATATTGAAACCTTCCATTGTGCTTTGGATGGTGGATTCATGATGATCTGCCAAAAACAATGTTGAATCAAAAGGTGTCCCAGGTTCATTTGCACCAACATGTCCATTGGTACCTAATCCTAAAATTTGCACATCCCGCGGATTGTCTTTTAAGATTTGACCGTAACGTTTGAGCTCACCTTTTACATCCTTGGTATCACCTTCAATGAGATAAATATTCTGCGGTTTATTTTCAATTAAATCATACAAATGTTCGTGCATAAAACGATGCACGGTGTATGGATCATCTTTAGGTCCAATGTACTCATCAAGATTTAAAAACGTTGTCTTACTTAAATCAAGCTCTCCAGCGTGGATGGCTTGCACCATCAGGGCAAACAGACCTCTTGGTGAACCGCCGGTGGTCATTGAAATGGTTGCATCAGGCTTGGCATCAATCGTTTCCTTGATGATATCAAAGGCAACCTGCGACATTTCATCGTAATCTTTCACAAATATTAATTCCATGCTTTCTCCTATCTTAATCGATTAAAATATACTCGAGTTTTATTATATCATATTGTTTTATTCTTTAAGCTCATAACTCGATAAATACTACCAATAAAAAAACTCTCAATTTGTAATTGAGAGCTGCTTTTATTTTACTCTAACTTTAATCACATCAAAACCTACCTTGTTGATGGTTTTTTCAACGTCTTCCATCACGACTTGTGACTCATCAAAGTCAAATCGAACTCGACTTGTATTAAACGAAACTTTCACGCTGTCTTGTTCGATGCCCACAAAACTTTTAAGTGCACCTTCGATTTTCATTGTACATGATGGACAGACGAGTGTTTCCAATTGAATGGTTGCTTGTTTCATGTTTTTCTCCTTTCACACAATCTATGTTTTCAGGCGATAGCGTATCAAACGCATGCCATTTAAAATAACTGCCAGGATGCTGCCTTCGTGCACCAACATCCCAATCGACATGTTCATCCATTCACTAAATAATACACTAGCTAATAGGACGAACACAACCCCAACCGCAACCACAATGTTTTGCATCATGTTGTGGGTCGTAGCTTTAACCAGACCCAAAGCATGCGGTAAACGGTTAAAGTCAGAATTCATCAATACCACATCCGATGTTTCAATCGCAACATCGGTCCCGCCACCCATTGCAATCCCAATCTGGGCTAAGGCTAATGATGGACTATCGTTGACACCATCTCCAACAAACGCAACGACTTCGCCAGCTTCAATGCTTTTTCTTACAAATTCTGCCTTATCTTCAGGCAGCATGTTGCCATAAGCTTGTGTTAAGCCCAATTCCTGACTTATCGCATCCACGGTCCCTTGGTTATCACCCGATAACATCACAAGGTTTTTCACACCTTGTTTTTTTAGGGTTTGTAAATCCTTTTTCACATTGGGTCGGATTTGATCGCGGATTCCCATCAAGATTGTAATCTTTTGGTCAACTGCGGTTAAAACAATGGAGTTGCCTTGCTGTTGAAGCGCTGCGACATCTTTTAATACTTGGTCTGGCAGGTGGATGTTTTGGTTTTCCATAATCGCAACATTACCTACAACAAGTTCATGTTGATTAACGGTGGCGATAATGCCACCACCCTTAATGACTTGTGTGTTGTTTACCTCTTGATAGTCAACCTCACCTATCTCATTAAGAATGGCTTTCGCAAGTGGGTGATCAGATTCTCTTTCTATGCTTGCCAGATACACAAGCGCTGCTTCACTGTTTTGATTGTAAGTGATTGTTTTTGAAACCGATGGATTACCGATGGTTAGGGTTCCTGTTTTATCAAAGATCATGGTGTCTAAACGGCTAAAATCACGAATAACTTCACTACCTTTTAATAAGATACCATGGCTTGCACCATTACCGATACCAGCAACGTGGGACACCGGCACCCCGATGACAAGTGCACCAGGACATCCTAACACAAGCATGGTAATCGCAAGTTCCACATCTTTTGTGATTAGCCACACAACAAAAGCAATGACAAGTACGGCAGGTGTGTAGTATTTCGCAAAGCGATCAATGAAACGTTCGGCTTCTGATTTTGAGTCTTGCGCTTCTTCGACCAATTCGATAATCTTTCCAAAGGTTGTATCTTCTCCCACGCGGCTTGCCTCAATTTGTAAAGTCCCATTATCTAAAATGGTTCCGGCATACACAAATGAACCGTTTTCTTTGGCAACGGGGATTGACTCACCCGTGATACTCGCCTCATTGATGCTTCCTTCGCCAACGATAACAATACCATCCACTGGCACCTTCGCCCCAGTTTTAACAAGCAAAGTATCTCCGACATCCACATCATCAACATCAATCGCTTCAAAATCACCAGCTTCGTTTAGGCGTAAGGCACTTTCTGGTGCCATTTCGGTGAGCGCTTTGATTGCTGAACGTGTTTTGTTGAGCGTACGTTGTTCTAAATAAGCTCCAAACAAAAACAGGAACGTAACAATCGCCGATTCTTCAAAGTTCTTAATCAAGAATGCCCCTGTAACCGCAATCGTTACCAGCAAATCAATGCTGATTACTTTAAAGCGTAAGGCTTGATAAGCTTGAATAGCGATTGGCAACACACCCAAAATGGATGAAATAACCAAGAGTCCCATGCTGACTTGCTCCCATTTCAAGGTCCAATGGATGATGAAGGCAAGCGCAATCAAGACGCCCGTTAACCATGCAATTTGGTTTTTATGCTTTAATATAAAACGTTGCATTTTTTATCTTAAACTTCCAATCCGTATGTTTGATCCATATCTTGTAGCATGTGATACACAGCCGCATAGGTTTCACAAACATCATGAGGAACTTCATAATGATTGGTAATTGTGCGTAATTGTTTGAAGTAATCATCCATGTTTAAATTGTCTTGATTGAATTGTTCATGCATGGCATCAAAGACTGCTTTGACATCATGAAATTCTGGATGTTCCTCACCGTGCACGCGTGCCACGACCGGTACAAATTTAACTAACTTTTCTAAATGTTTACTCATTGTATTTTTAAATTGATTCATATTCTACCTCCACAGCTTTAATTATACGGATTTAAATTAAAAAGAACTTGATCTGAATCAAGTTTTCCAACTTTTTAGTCTACTTGCATCACATTAAAAAACTTCACCACAGGTGAAGTTCATTTGTTTTTTTATGATTGGTGCCCCGTCACGGGATCGAACCGTGGACCCACTGATTAAGAGTCAGTTGCTCTACCGACTGAGCTAACGGGACATTTGCCTTTTTATTATACACCTACAAGAAGACATTGCAACCATGATACCAACAAAAATAAAAAAACTACAAGATGCTTTGTAGTTCGTTTATTACTTGGTGACCCGTACGGGATTCGAACCCGTGAATGCATGCGTGAAAGGCATGTGAGTTAACCGCTTCTCCAACGGGCCACTAGATGGCGCCTGAAACAGGATTTGAACCTGTGACCAACCGGTTAACAGCCGGTTGCTCTACCGCTGAGCTATTCAGGCAGCTTTGCAAGTGCCTATAAAATATATCATAAGATTGCCTTTTATGCAATACCTTAAACATTGATTTGTGCATTTATTACGCCATTAATGCACACTTTTATATTTTCTTAAGAGCTTTGATTCTTTATCGTATATAATGAATTTATGGGAGGTAATTATGTCCAAAATTGAAAACATCGCTAAATACATCGATGCGATCGCAAACAACGATTTATCACTCGAAACCTATCGAAAGTATGAACAAGATATCCTAAGCGTGACTGGGGATGATTTGTTTACTTTGTTTTATGAACGTCTCAATAAACAAGAAACACCGCAATCGATTTTACGTTATCTGGATCGTCTCATGCACGTGTTTTATCAAAACTTGAAAAACCATGTTCTGGATTATCCTGTGAATGAATTTTTAGACGGTTTGCATCAAGAAAATGAGGAGCTTGCGAAACGCCTTGAAAGCATTAAAGTGCATATGCGACGCGATGATTGGTTTGAGCAACGCGCGGAGTTGCTGCCACGCTTTGAAGAATTGTTGCAATTTGATGTGCATTATTTAAAGAAAGAAAACATCTTGTTTTCATATTTAGAAAAACAAGAGGCCCGTTTTCAAGGTGTTAGCATCATGTGGTCACTTCATGATCAGACACGGCAATCTTTAAAAGATGTCATTGAACTTTTATCCCAAGATGATAAAGCTGCACTGACAAGCGCAATTGGTCGTTACTTCTTTGATGCTTACGGGCTCATCCAAAAAGAAGAAGCTATTTTGTTTGTAGTCAGCGACGCGGTGTTAAGTGAAGCTGATTTTGAAGTTATGCAGCACCAAAGTTTTGATTTTGGTTTTGCCTTTATTGATCCTAAACAACCCCAAGCTATAACTCAAGCACCCCTAACAACCTCGGGACTCTATGAAAGTGAAACGGGTTCCTTGAGCTTTGAACAAATTACAATGCTTTTAAATACATTGCCCATGGATTGCACCGTTGTTGATGAACATGACAAGGTTATTTTCTTTAATAACCCAAAAGAGCGTCACTTTTATCGTTCCAAGGCGGTCATCGGTCGTGATGTGAAGAACTGCCATCCTGCTGAAAGTGTGCACATTGTTAATGATATTGTGGATAGCTTCAAACAAAACAAAAAGGACGTTGCTTCGTTTTGGATAAATTTTAAAGGGAAGAAAATTCTAATTCAATATTTCGCCTTAAGAGATGAAAACAACACCTACAGAGGCGTTGTCGAAATAAGTCAAGATATAAGTGAAATTTTAACCATAAAAGGTGAAAAACGTTTGTTGGATTGGGACTAAATAACCTGCACTTCATCGATGGTGAGGTTGCGCAACCAACGTTCTTTTCTTATAAGGCTAATCGCAACAGACAATTTAATTAAATCAGTAACTTGCCCAATGATATATAAAGAATAAACATTAAAGTCTGTAAAATATGTAAATAAAGCAACAATTGGTATGTTGACAGCCCACATAAATCCAGCATCCATTAACAATGTTGATTTCATATCACCACCAGCGCGCAAAATATAATAACTTTGCGCAGTTGCCATGTAGATCCAAAACATAAAGGCTTGAATTCTCAACATGGTTGCTGCGATGTGTTGGGTTTGGTCGGATACATTGTAAAAGAGCGGAACAACAAAACTTGTTCCAAACATCACCACACCAAACAAAACAGCGAGCGATGTTGAAAATCCTAGCATATAATATCCATGTGATTTTGCTTTGTCCAAATCATTGGCACCGAGTGGTTGTGATACAACAATGGTCGTTGCCACGGACATCCCCGCAAACAACACAAAGAATAAATCCGCCGTTGTTCCTTGAATTGACATCCCTGCAATCACTTCTTTGCCCCGTGTCGCATAAAATTTAAATAAGGTTGCCATTCCGCCTGACCACATGAGTTCATTGGTCATCAACGGTAATGCTTTTAAAGATATCTTCTTAATGTTTCTATAGGAGACAACGAAGATGTCTTTTACTTTAGTTGAAAAATGGAAAGCTTTGTATTTCATTATCACCAAGATGATAATCAACTCCACAACTCGAGCAAACACAGTTGCGATTGCTGCGCCATCAATTCCTAGCTGTGGAAATCCAAAGTGACCAAAAATTAAAGCATAGTTGAAAAAAGCGTTGGTAAGCACTGCGACAATCCCTACATAAAGTGGCAACTTAGTTTCACCAACGGCCCGCATCGCGTTCGCTATTGAGCCAGACCATGCAACCGGTAAAATTGAAAAGGCTGCTATCTTTATGTATCGGGTGCCCTCCGTTAGAATTTCAAGATCGTCGGTAAAGAAACCAAGGACGTGATGAGGGTAAATATAAGCAATCCCAAAAAACAATAAGGTGACAAGTGTTGAGGCAATGAGTGAAAATCTAAATGATTCTTTCATGTTTGCTTCATCTTTAGCACCGAAATATTGAGCAATGAACACTGCTGCTGCAGCAAAAATGCCCATCAATGAAAACAAGCCAACCATGAAAAAACGATTGCTGCTCGCAACACCACCTAGGGCAGCGTCTCCTAATTGACCAATCATTAGATTATCCACGAGGTTGACAGAACTTGTGACTAATTGTTGAAACATGAGCGGCACTGCCAAACTTAAGACATACTTATAAAAAGTTTTATCCGCTATAAATTTTTTATATCTTTCCATGATTCTCCTATAAAAAAGGCGATGACTGCTCATCGCCTAGGCTTTTTATCTGGTGGAGCTTATCGGACTCGAACCGATGACCCCCTGCGTGCAAGGCAGGTGCTCTCCCAACTGAGCTAAAACCCCATTTAAAGAAAATTGGTGGGCCTGAATGGATTTGAACCAACGACCTCACCCTTATCAGGGGTGCGCTCTAACCACCTGAGCTACAGGCCCAATTTTCACTGAATGCCTTATAAATATACCATTTAGAGCCATAACTGTCAACACATTAGGTCTTTTTTCCATAAAGAAAACTCCGGTTTTTTAATAAGTTGTTTTAATCATAAAATTATAATAAAACTTATAAAACAAACCACATTTTCTGCTTTTAGTTTAACATTCATTACTCATATTTAAATCTTTTTTAAGCACAACCTGCCGTTCTTTATTTTAAGCTACCTTTAAGGTGGATAATCCTTTAAAATAAGGATAGCAGTATTTATTTATGGTGGAGGACAACATGTTTAATCGAATACAATACTTGGAAAAACTACAATACAAATCAACAATTCCTTTTTTCGTGGATGATTTAGAAACTTCTCTAAAAACTCTCTTTGAACCCCATGTGGTCGATGATATTTCGAACATGGATAACGGCTATGCTTTTGAATTTCTCATTGCGATTAACAATCAAGGTTTTTTCGCACATAAAGTCGATTTAGGGGATGGTGTCACCATGCATGATATCGATGATGCGATAGTTGAGCGTGATCTTTATTTTTTAAACATCACCGTTTCAACTGAAAAACCATTTGCAAGTGCCGTGTATTTAAAATATCCAAAAGGTTCTGATAATAATACACCGGAACTATCCACACAACCTTTTCATTTAGATCATCAGCGTTTCTTTGATTTGTATCTCTTATTTTTAAATGAATACCATTTGGTTCATGTTACCCTTGATGATTTAAAACAAAAAGTAAAATGGGAAGCTGAAATTGTGTCTTTCTATTATCGATATTTTAATCCTTATCTTGATGATGCATTAAAGCTACCCTTTTAGTGAAACCACTTTGTGTCTTGAAATTTCGTTTAATCATCGCGTGTGCTGGATGCATATCAAAACGCTCATAAAAAGCTTGCATGGATTCATCACAACTTAAATCAATCATATAAAAATCCTGAAGGTCATGTAGCAATCGTTCCATCAATGCTTGTCCAATGCCTTGGTTTTGATATGATGCCACAACCTCTAATAATGGAACATACACTGAAAGCACACCATCACTGATGGCATTCACAAAGCCTACGATTTGATTCCTTGTTTCATCGATTGCGACCAGTGCATAATAACTTTGCTTTAACAGTTTTCGGTGAACATCATCACTCGGCGGGTTAGGCCAACCATCAAAAAATCCGGCTGCAAAAGCAAGCTTATCCAATCTTTCATCATATAATTTATAGGTAATCATAGCTGAACCTCTCATTACTTAACATGTTTATTAAATCATAGTCCTTTTAATTACTCAATTTATAAGACATAACGATATTCATATTTAAAAAGGGGGCCTTATTTGAATTAAGCTCCTGTTCTCGCTATAATATAGCAATTAGAGGTGGTTGCTATGGAAAACAAATTTAACTTTATTATCATTTCTCCGCATTTTCCAGAGAACTTCGTGACCTTTGCACAACGGCTCAATGAAGTAGGTTTTAATACGCTTGGGATTGCGGATGTTCCTTATGATGATTTATCACATGAACTGCAAGATAGCCTTACGGAATATTTTAAAGTTGAAGACATGAATGACTATGACCAAGTGTATCGTGCTGTCGCTTTTTTTATTCATAAATACGGTCGTATTCACCGGATTGAATCCCATAATGAACATTGGCTTGCTCTGGATGCGAAACTGCGTTCCGACTTTAATGTGTTTGGTTATAACCAAGCGGACATTGAACGCATCAAGAAAAAATCCGGTATGAAAAAAGTGTTTCAAGAACTTGGGTTACCGGTTGCGAAAGGTCGTGTGTTCAAAAATCAAAAAGATGCTTTTAGACTAGCCCATCAATACAATTACCCTGTCATTATTAAACCCGATGATGGGGTTGGTGCTAGTGACACTTATAAAATCACAAGCGATGATGAGCTCCATGAATTCTTTAAGCAATCCAATCAAGACATTGAATACATCATGGAAGAATACATTGAGGGTGATATCGTCACGTTTGATGGCCTCACAAACATTAACGGGAAAATCGTATTTGCTTCTTCTTTAATTTATGAAGAAAATATTCTGGATATTGTCAAAGAGGATGCGGATCTTTATTATTACATCCCACGCACCATTGATAAAAAAGTGCGTGAGATTGGAACCAAAATTGTAGAAGCCTACAACGTAAAAGAACGCTTCTTCCATTTTGAGTTTTTCAAAACAAAAACTGGTGAAATTATCCCGTTGGAAGTCAACATGCGACCACCAGGTGGATCAACCATTGACATGTTTAATTACGCCAATGATTTTGACATTTTTAAAGAGTATGCAAACTTGTCTCACGGTCAACGCTTCCAAGCTAAAATCACACGTCCTTATTATTGTTGTTATGTTTCTCGTAAATACAATACGTATGATTACGTTCATACACAGGATCAAATTAAAGAAAAACTGGGTGATGCTTTTATAAGTGTCCAAAACATCCCCGGAGTCTTCTCTAAAATTATGGGTGATGAAGGCTACCTTTTTAAATGCAAAACAAAAAGAGAAATGAATGCTTATATTGATTTTATAAGCTTGAAGCAGTAAGGAATTACCATGTATTTTGAAAGTCGCAGCCATTACAGTGGTCATTTAAATCGTGAAATGTATTTCAATGTGTACGGGCATGCTGGCAAACCGATGGTTGTCTTTCC
>JAAZGU010000126.1 GCA_012511085.1 Erysipelothrix sp.
GATTCACATCGCTTTTTCTTTATATTTCTAACTTATGATCCACAAGATACTGATTCGCACTGAAAATTAAGCCTGCCCACATGAGCTGATAGCCCATCATCAATAACAAGCGTTTCATGTCAATGTTACTAAAGCTCTGCGCAAACATGTTACCAAGTTCAACGGGGTCGTTGGATGGCACAAAAATGTCAACCAGTTCAAAACTTATGAGTTCACCCGCAAATAAGTAGCCTTCTAAATAATTAAAGATAGCTGTTAAGACAATGAACAAAATGATCCCAATGATTAATTTATGCTTGCGCACAAAGCTGGTGTTGATGGTTGTTGTTACAAACAACAAGACATTCGCACTGAATAAGCCAGTCACGAAAGCATAAGGTAAAAGAGCGAGAGCATACTTAAGAAACACCATAATTAAATCACTCTTAAAAATCATACTGCTAAAAAATTCAAAGATGCTGGCGCCACCTTTATTTAAAAGTACGACCATTGACATAAAGATGAGAAAAGCGAGCACAAAAGCGACTATCATCATGACTTGAATGATGATGATTGTGACAATTTTGGATGCCAACAACTTGGTGGATGACACAGGTAAAGTGTGTTGCAAATACCCAATCTCACCGTAAAGACGTTTGTTTAAAACCTTCAACATCACAAGAAAGCTGATTACCGATAAGGCAATGAGCACCGCAAACACCGCTAAGAACGTGATTGCGATAATGCCAGGACTGTTGGACCGCAATAAAACAGGTCCAAAAACTGCCAACGCAAACAAGCCAATCATGATACCGTAAAACTCTGAAGCAATGGCTTTCAATTCGTGTTTGATTAAATTCAACATTAGCGAAACACCTCCCGAAATAATTGATCAATGGACATCCCATGTTCATTGCGAAGCTTCTCAACATCATCGTAAAGATTAACATGCCCTTCTTTTAAGAAAATAACTTGGTCAAAGATTTGTTCAATATCACCAATCAGGTGAGTTGAAATCAAAACCAAGGCCTGTGGGTCATAGTTATCCAAGATGGTGTTTAAAATCAACTCCCGTGATGCAGGATCCACACCACCAATCGGTTCATCAAGAATGTAAATGCTGGCCTTGCGTGACATGACCAAGGCAACCTGCAATTTCTCCTTCATACCTTTTGACATCGTGTTAAAAGGTTGATTAATATCCAGTTTCATGAGCTTCATCATTTGATCAAATTTGTCTGAATCAAAATCAGAATACATGTCGTTGAAGTAGGTCCTCATATAATTGCCATTCACTTTGCCATCAATGTAATTAATATCAGGCAAATAAGAAATTAGTGCCTTACTTTCTTGATTAATCGCATGTTGGTTGATGAACACATCACCATCAAAATCACGCAGTAATCCAACCAAAATTTTCATTAGGGTTGTTTTACCCGAACCATTGGGTCCACATAAACCAATAATCTTCCCCGCAGGCAACTCGAGATTAACACCATCCAGCGCCTGCGTTTTTCCATAACGTTTACTAACGTTGACAATTGAAATCACGTTTGTTCACCTTCACCTTTCAATAAGCGCAACACATGCGCTTCATTATATCCTATTTCATTTGCTTTTTTAAAAAAAGTTGCTTTGGCCTGGTCAAACATGTCTTGCTTTAAGGCTTCAATCAACGCCTCATCATCACACACACGCTTGCCCAAGGTGCCATCATTAATCAACAAACCTTGAGCTTCCAGCTCACTCAAAGCCCGCAACACGGTGTTGGGATTTACTTGGTATTGCAGCGCTAAATTACGCAC
>JAAZGU010000127.1 GCA_012511085.1 Erysipelothrix sp.
GAACCCATAACGGACACTTTATGTCCTTTATACAAACCTGTGTAACCTAACATGTTTCGAACATCGTTAAAACACACAACATCCTCTAAAAATGTTTCCGCAATAAACTTTGCCCGCAAGGGATCGCCTGGCATTAAAACAACCTTTGCGATATCTCCTTTTTTTGCACGATTATGTGGTGTACCCATGTCACTCTCCTTTTTTAACATAGTCATATTATATCAAACGCTCAGATAATTTGTAAAAAAGTGATTGCAAGTGCGAAATAAATCAACAAGGCCAAGGCATCCACAATCGTGGTAATTAAGGGAGCCGCCATGGCAGCTGGGTCTTGCTTCAATGATTTAGCAATCAAAGGCAGCAAACCACCAATCAATTTTGAAATCACAATCACAAAGAACAAGGTCGCCGAAACAACCACGCCTAATTTAAAATCAACATTATCCATGAAGAAGTAAACTCGAATCATGTTGGCAACAAACAAGACCAAACCTGATAAAACTGCCACTTCCAATTCTTTCAACAACACTTTGAAATAATCTTTGACGGACAGCTCATCGATCGAGATGCCACGAATGACCATGGCACTTGATTGTGAGCCTGCATTTCCGGCTGTATCCATCAACATCGGAATGAAATAAGCAAGTGCTGGAATGATTGCCAAACGATCCTCAAAGTTTGTGATGATGTTCTCCGTAAATGTTGCGGAAACCATTAAAATCAACAACCAGGTTACCCTGCTTTTGGAAATCGTCAACGCGCTGCTTTCCAAATAAGAACTTTCAACTGGCACAATCGCAGCCATCTTATGAATATCTTCCGTAACCTCTTCTTGTACGACATCTATGATATCATCAACAGTCACAATCCCAATTAAACGCAACTCATCGTTAACCACCGGAATCACACTCATGTCATAACGCGCAAAAACCTTAGCAACTTCTTCCTGGTCATCGTGAGTTTCCACAAATACCATATCTAAATCCATCAAATCAGAAACAAGCTCATCATCTTGGGCAAACAGGATATCACGCAAGGATATCGTGCCCACGAGTTGGCGTTGCTTATCAATGATGTAGCACACACTAATTGTCTCTGCTTTTTTACCTTGTGCTTTAATCTTAAGCAGCGCCCGCTCAATCGTATCCGTTGATTCCAACTCCACAAAATCAAGCGACATGATGGATCCGGCACTATCTTGAGGATAGGACAACAGTAAATTAATTTCATCACGCTGTTCTTTACGCGCCGCTAACAGAACATGCCGCACCACATTGGCAGGCATCTCTTCAAGGAAATCGACAATATCATCCGAATACAAGTTATCCAACATGGTTGTGATTTCACCGCTCGTAAAAGACTTGATGACGTTTTGTTTAACTTCTCGTGGTAAATATGTGAAAATCTCCGCGCTGATATCACGCTTCAATGTTTTAAATAAAAACAAAATTTCCTCGTTTTCTAGATCGGCAACCATCTCTGCCAAGTCGACCGTATTCAATTCATCAAAAAGAGTCCGTAACATCTTGATGTTGCGTTCATGAATCAATTTTTGTAATAGCTCAACATTGATTTGATCTAAATCAAACATGGTTACTCCTCCTTTAGATACCGAGATACATGGCTGCCACCGCAAAATATACGATTAAAGCAAGCGCATCCACAACGGTTGTTACAACGGGACCACTCATGGAAGCGGGATCTACCTTAAACACCAGTGCTAACAGCGGCAACGAGCCACCCACTAAGTTCGCTAAAATGATGGTTGCATACACCGTAAAAGACACCACCAGTGCCATTTGCCAAGCAACACTTGGCATGAAAATGGCAATCCGTAAAGTATTAACCGCAAACAAAACAAAACCTGTCAATAAAGACGATTGCATTTCCTTAAATAGAACTTTGAAATAATCTTTAATATTTAAATCATCAACAACGATGCCACGAATCACCATGGCACTCGCTTGAGAACCGGCATTACCAGCCGTGTCCATCAGCATTGGGATGAAACTATACAAGGTTGGTAAAATTAACAACAAGGTCTCATTTTTTGAAATGATGTGCCCGGTAAATGAAGCCGATATCATCAACACCAACAACCATGGAATGCGACTCTTAAACATGTTGAAGACCGAGGTGTTTAGATAAGAACCTTCCACCGGCACCACTGAAGCCATCCGCAAGATATCCTCCGTGGCCTCTTCTTTAATAACGTCCAACGCATCATCGGCAGTAATAATCCCCACAAGGTTGTACTGATCATTAACCACAGGAATCGTTGCTAAGTCATAACGCACGAAGGCTTGCACAACTTCTTCTTGATCATCTTTGGTATTCACGGACACAACATCCGTTTCCATTAAATCCGCAATCAAGACCTCTTCATTGGAAACCATAATTTCCTTTAAACGCACCGTCCCTAACAAGCGATTCGTATTGTTGACTACAAAACATGTGTTGATGGATGCGGCGCTTTGTCCTTGAACACGCACTTTTGCCAAGGCACTTTTAACCGTATCATCTTCAAGTAACTCAATGTATTCTGTCGTCAATAAAGCACCCGCAGTGTCGGGATGGTAACTTAATAAGATGTTTAACTCATGACGTTGCTCATATGTCGCATGCTTTAAAACACGCAAAACAATGTCATTGGGCATTTCATTTAAAAAGTCAACAATATCATCAAACTGCGCATGTGCCAGTAAATTCTCAATTTGCCCACCACTGAAGGTCTGCATTAAAATTTTCTGTTTGTCCAAACTGAGATAAGAAAAGATGATGGACATGCGATCATTTGGTATCACCTTAAAAACATACACCGATTCCACAATGCCAACATCTTCCAAAAACTCCGCAAAGTCAACAGCCTGCATTTCTTGCGCTAAATAACTAAGCTGCTCTGTGTCCTTTTGGTGGATTAAGTCAAGAAATGCTTCTTGGGTTAGATCAAAAACTGAAACCATGACAACACCTTAAGATTTAATGCCACGCTTTTTAAACGACGCCAACAAGTTGGTGTCATAGGATGAAATCATACGTTCTCGCTCACGTAAACGCGCAATCGCAGCATGAACCAAACGATCCATCAATTCACTAAAACCGATTCCGTCTGCTTCCCACAAATAAAAAGCCAATGAACCCGGAATCGAATTGATTTCATTAATATAAACTTCGTCTTGCTTCGTGTCATAAATAAAGTCAATCCGCACGACGCCCCCAACATTTAAAACCTCACTTGTTAAAACAGAAAGCTCTTGAATGCGCACACTCAAAGCCTCTGGTATTTCAGCTGGAATCACCCGTGCTGTGGAAGCCATCCCCTTGGATTTTGACTTGCTTTGATATTTGTCACTGTATGATAAAATCGCATCGGTCTTCATCACTTCCTCACAAACGGAGGCCCGATATTGACCGTCTGCTTCCAAGGTTGAACAATTGATTTCACGCAATGCTTCTATTTTCTTCTCTACCAAAATCTTTTCATCATACATGATGGCCGCTTCGACCACATCGACAAACTCACGCTCATTTTCCGCAACCCCAATCCCAATGGAAGAACCCAGGGTTGCAGGCTTCACAATCAAAGGATAACCAAGCTCTTTGGCATGTGCCAAAATTCCTGCTTGATTTTGTAAATAGTTTTTCTTATAAAAATAAAACCACGGAACCACCGGTAATTTTGAATTTTCTAAAACATGTTTAAACAGCACTTTGTCTTGCCCAACAGCAGCCGCAATAACATCGCTTCCCACGTAAGGCACACCCAGTGTTTCACAAAAACCAACAATTGATCCATCTTCCGCATGCCGTCCATGGACAATCGGAATCACTAAATCAATCGATTTGTGTTTGAAAAACACACTACGCTTGACTGGTTTGACCACGACTTCGTTATTGATACGCACCATTGAGACCAAGGTTGCCATTTTCTCTAATTTTTTTAAATCTTTATAGGCGCTTAAATTTCGTAAAACATCACCGCTGTACAAGTGCTTATCTTTTGAAAAATAAAGGGGCACAATATCATAAGCCTCTTTATCCAAAGCTTCCATGGCTTGAATCGCGGATATAATGCTAATTTCATGTTCAACGGATTGTGCGCCAAACATAATTCCAAGTGTTAATTTCATATTGACTTACTCCTTATTCAAAATAGGTTGGCCGGTTATTAAAAAGGACATCGAACGCCGTTTTAATCTCTTGCGCGGTTGTTTTCTTTGATAACTCAGGCAACTGATTAATATTAAAATAGGCAACTTCAAGCGTTTCATGCGATGGCGTCAACTCACCATTGACATACTCGCCCAAAAAGTAATGCACTGTCTCTGATACCAAGGTCGGATAATCCTTGTATTTCTCACGCTGCATGATCGCCAACAAACGCACAATTTTGACATGCAGACCCGCTTCTTGCTGGACTTCACTGACTGCTGCTTGCGCAGGTGTATCAAAGACGTCCACCCAGCCTCCGGGAACCGCCCACTTTCCATCCGAACGTTCTTTCACCATCAACAGTTCCTGATGCTCGTTAAAAACCAGCACGCGCACCGATAAATTCGGTGTCGGATAAATATCACGCTCATAAAAGTTATCCTTTTTTGGATAATTCTGTTGTCGCTCTAACATCTCATTGCTCAAGTTTTGCAGCTGCTTGTAATTTTCAATGGCATAAGGGTCTTTACTATACTTTAAGCCAATCTTACAAACACTCAAAACCTTCATCACATATTGTTCCCAGTGCAAAAAAATCCCTTCTTCCGGTATCATTATAACGTATTATGACTCACATTCAAACCAGAATCACTTAATAAATAAAAGCATCCGGCAAATCATTTTCAATTAAAATCGTGTCATGCACACTCGCCTTTTGTTTCACTAAATCAAAGGCTGCCTTCATGGAATTGACGACATGCACCGCTTCCATATCAAAGCCACTAGCAAGCAAGCCATCATGGATGGGCTTGCTTTGACCTTTACCAATCAACACAACCCGATCGACCTGCCCCTGCATGGCCTTTCCAAATTCAAAATTATAATGCGTCTGCTGATCACCCAGCTCAATCATTCCGGGTGTGATGAGGATGCGTTGCTGCGGCATCATGGCAAGTACCTTCAATGAATTGGCCGCACTGATGGGATTTGAATTGAAACTGTTATCGATAAACCGCAAACCAAACATCGTTTTAAGCTCCAAACGATGCTCAATTTGTTGGATACCACGCACTGCTTTTTGTATATCTTCCCAAGAAATTCCCAGTTGCTTTGCCAAGGCCACTGAAACTAAAATATTCAACACGTTGTGTTCCCCAAGCAATTTACTCTGCATCGGCACCACAACATTATCCTTGGTCTGCACATCAAAGTGACTTCCTTGCGGACCATACTCAATGTTGACGGCACGAAAATCAACATCCGTTGATTCAATGCCAACACTCAAAATTAAACATTGGTTTTTAATATGATAATTACGAATGTATTCATTATCTAAGTTGATGACCCCAACCCCAGATAAAGGCAACTTCTCGATAAGCGCCATCTTTTCATTGATGATATTATCGATGGATTTAAAAGTGTTGAGATGTTGTGGACCAATTGCGGTCACAACACCAAATTGTGGTTGCACCATGTTGGATAAAAACCGAATCTCATTGACTTTATCCGCACCCATCTCACATACAAAGACTTGATGCAAGGGTTTGAGATAATTACGAATCGTAATTGTAATCCCCATCGGCGTGTTATAGGA
>JAAZGU010000128.1 GCA_012511085.1 Erysipelothrix sp.
ATGCAGAAGTTGATGAAGAACAAGAGATGCTGCGTCGAATTCGCAGAGAAATCAAGCCGCGTACGGGGTATGTGTCACGCTTTGAAAAATTAGCGGATGCTTCCTATACTGATAAAAAAGAAGAACAACCAGCGCCACGGCGTCGAACCAAGGAACGCGAAGAACCGAAGATTGATGTCGTTGAGATGTTGAAACAAAAAGATTACGACATCAAAATTGAGTACACTGAAGAAGAGCTGGAAGAAATTCGCAGACAAGAAGAAGCGGAACGCGCTTCATCGTGGATCGAAGACGATATTGACTTTGATCAATACGATGAATTTTACGAGGAGGAATAATGAAGAAAGCAAGAAAAGTTCCTTTGCGTAAATGCGTGGCAACGCAAGAAGTGTTACCTAAAAAAGAATTGTTGCGGGTTGTAAGAACGCCAAAGCGGGAAGTTGTTGTTGATTTAACACAACGTCAAAACGGGCGCGGCGCTTACCTTAAAAAAAGTGAAGCAGCCCTTGAACTCGCCAGAAAAAGAAATGCGCTTGCGAAAGCATTAGAAATTGAAATTCCTGAAACAATTTATGATGAATTGTTGGCATTGATTAATGAGTCGTAATTTCTATCAAAACTTAGGAATCTTACGTCGAGCGAATTTGCTTTTGATGGGAACCAAGTTGCATGAAGCGATTGCGCAGCGCAAGGTATTTCTTGTTGTGATTGCTATGGATGCATCACAAAAAAGTAAAAAAACAATACTGAACAAATGCAAGTATTATGATTGCCCCATTATTTTTTATGGAGAACGGCAAACCTTGTCAAAGGCAATCGGAAAAAACGATATTGTTGCAATTGGGATTTTAGATCAATCCTTTGCAAGTAAAATATATGAACAATTGAAAGAGGTGGTGTCATGAGTAGGCCAAAAAGAAGAACAAATAGAAGAAGGAAAAACCGTAAAAACAATCCTGCAAATAACCGGAGTGGTTTTAAAAAACGCAATGAAGAAGTAATCAAAGAAATTACTTACTTTGATGGGATTACTGTCAATGAACTGGCAGAAAAACTTAATAAAAACGCTAGCGAAATTATTAAGTTACTGTTTATGCTCGGTAAAATGGTCACCATCAACTCAGCCATGGATGAAGAACTCATCCAACTAGTATGTCTTGAGTATGATGTGGAAGCCATTAAAGAAGATAGTGAGGATGAAGAAGACAATTTATTGGCCAACATTGTCGATGATCCGAAAGATTTAAGAGAAAGACCACCTGTTGTCACGATTATGGGTCATGTTGACCATGGTAAAACAACACTGCTGGATACGATTCGTAAAGCACGCGTTGTTGATGATGAATTTGGCGGCATTACCCAACACATTGGTGCCTATCAAGTAGCTGTGGATGATCACAAAATTACATTTCTTGATACACCGGGGCACGAAGCGTTTACCGCCATGCGCGCCCGTGGTGCAAAAATTACAGATTTAGTTATCATTGTTGTTGCTGCTGATGATGGGGTTATGCCTCAAACAAAGGAAGCGATTGACCATGCCAAGGCTGCTGAAGTTCCGATTTTAGTAGCCATTAACAAAATTGATAAAGACACCGCAAATCCTGAACGGATTATGAGTGAACTTGCAGACATTGGCCTGATGCCAGAAGTCTGGGGTGGTGATACCATCTTTGTTGAAATTTCGGCACTTAAAGGCCAAGGCATCGATGACTTATTAGAGAATATTTTAGTATTGATGGAAGTTGCAGAATTAAAGGCAAATCCAAATCGTTTGGCAAGTGGTACCGTAATCGAAGCATCCCTTGATCGGGGCCGGGGTCCAGTAACCACATTGCTTATCCAAAATGGAACTTTAAAAGCTGGTGATCCAGTGGTCGTTGGTACCGCCTTTGGGCGTGTGCGCCGCATGAATGATGATTTAGGCAAAGAAATCAAAGAAGCCGGACCCTCAACACCCGTTGAAATCATCGGCTTGAATGATGTGCCAATTGCTGGTGATCTCTTTAAAGCCTTTGAAGATGAACGCAAAGCACGGACGCTTGCGGATAAGCGGGCACAAACTCGGATTGAATCCGAACGTGTTAAAACCAGTGCGATGACGCTTGATGATTTATCGCAACAAATTCAAGAAGGAAACATTCATGAAGTGCCTGTTATTATTAAAGCGGATGTTCAAGGATCTGCAGAAGCAGTAAAAAGCTCCTTGGAGAAAATTGACGTGGAAGGTGTCCGTATCAATGTCATTCGCCACACAGCGGGTGCCATTAGTGAATCGGATTTGATGCTGGCGATTGCCTCAAAAGCAATTATTGTTGGATTCAATGTCCGGCCGACAGCGGCGATTCGTAAGATGGCAAAAGAAGAAGGTGTTGACATTCGTTTGTACAACATCATTTACAAAGCCGTTGAACAAATGGAAAGTGCCATGAAAGGGCTGCTTGATCCAATCTTTGAAGAAGTTATTCACGGGCAAGCCGAAGTTCGTCAACTATTTAAAGCTTCGAAAATTGGTACCATTGCGGGTTGTATGGTTACCGATGGTAAAATCGTTCGAAACAGCTTTGTCCGCTTGATGCGTGACGGTGTTGTTATTTACGACGGTAAAATGAGTTCCTTGAAACGTTTTCAAAACGACGCGCGTGAAGTTGCGGAAGGTTATGAATGCGGAATTACAATTGAAAACTACAATGATATTAAAATCGATGATGTCATTGAAGCTTACGGTGAAGTTGCAGTAGAAAGGGAGTAAAATTATGGCTAAAATTAGAGTTGAACGCGTTGAGCAAATTGTTAAAAAAGAAGTGAGTCTCATCTTACAAAATGAAGTGAAAGACCCACGGCTGAGTAACGTGATCATCACGGACGCGAAAGTGACTAGTGATTTTTCCTTTGCGACCTTGTTTGTCACGTTCATGCAAAGTGAACATACAAATGAAGAAATATTTGATTCCCTTGAACGTGCCAAAGGATTCATTCGTTCCAAGCTATCGTCCTTTCTTAAAATTAAAAAAGTACCCCAATTAATCTTTAAATACGATGACTCCTTAGAGGTTGGTAATCGTATCGATGAGGTACTGAAAGATCTATCAAATTAAAAGAAGTTTATCACAAACTTCTTTTTTGTTTTAAAATCGTTTTCGAGGTTTTGGACAATGCTGACACACCGGGTGCACGAGTTCATTTTTATAAAAACCATCACTAATACTCGTGAATTGATGTCCTGCAAGGATTTCACTCAAGAGGGTGTGAAAGATATTACCCAAAACGATACGCTGACCATTGTAGTGATTGCAGGGAATCACATTTCCATTTTGCATGATGCCGAGCATGGTAACACAGCCATAACAGCGACCAATTTTTTTAGGAGCGACAAGCTCCTTTTTTGATACGGTTTGTTTGCATTGAATCACAAGCAAGGGGCTGATATTAATTTGAAATCCCCGATTCCATAAATCGTTGTTTAAATCCAAGCCGATTTCACTGATGAAATCTAAAACATGCGGATGGTAGTTGGTTGGATCGCCAAAGGGGAGGTTGATAAGAACCTTAACCTTATGATCCATTAAGCTTTGAACGCTGTCATAAAGCCGTTTTGAGCTATTTTTATTATCAAAGCATCCATTTTCAACGAGTTTCTCAATTGAAAAATAAACACGCGCGAGCGCGCTATTATCAAGGTTGGATTCCAAGACATCAAGAAATTTTAAATACGATATCTCAACATTAAAACGATAGTTGAGTTGTTTTGTCAAATGAAAAATACGGGTTATATCGGGATGATAATTCACATCATGATAGAGTGAATAAGTAATATGATCCGTATAGGGGCGTGCTTGCGTTAAGAGATGCTCCACAAGCGCATAGGGAGTGTGGATGTATTGTTGTTTTGGCTCATCAAAGTGAACCACATCGACATAGATTGTTTTAAATTTCACATTATCACCGCTACTATTATATTATTTAATTCACAAACTAGCAAGCTTATCGGGTGATTCGTGCTAAAAAGGTTTTTGTACGTTCATTTTTAGGATGATTGAAAATTTGGGATGGTGTCCCAACTTCACAGACGCGACCATCATCCATAAAAATAACACGGTCAGCAACTTCTTTGGCAAAACTCATTTCGTGTGTCACGATCAGCATGGTTAAGCCTTCCTGGGTGAGAGCTTTAATAACGTCGAGTACTTCGCCCACAAGTTCGGGATCAAGCGCAGAGGTTGGTTCATCAAGCAACAACACTTTTGGATTCATGCACAAGGCACGAGCAATCGCAACACGTTGCTTTTGACCGCCCGATAATTTCTTGACCGAATGTTTTGCGAAGTTTAACATGCCAACCTTTTCTAGGTTCGCCTTAGCGATCGCTAAGGCTTCAGCTTTTGAGCGTTTTAAAACTTTGGTTTGACCAATCGTTAAATTCTTAAGGACGCTCAAGTGATTGAATAAATTGAAGGATTGAAAAATCATGCCGACTTTGGTGCGATACGAATTGATGTTGATGCTAGGGGAGGTGACTTCTTCATTATCGACCACAATGTTTCCAGCATCTGGAACTTCTAGCATATTAATGCAGCGCAGCAAGGTGCTTTTTCCTGATCCAGATGCCCCAATTAAGCAAACAACTTCATTGACTTTCACATCCAAACTAATATCTGACAATACAATTTGTTCATCAAATGCTTTGCTTAAATTAGATATCTTAATCATGTGGCACCACCTTTTTTAAACACTTTGAAAGCACCAGAAAAACTTGAACTTGCACCAATAAAACCAGCGGGTGTATCCAAGCGCTTTTCAATGATTCTTAAAATGCTAGTCACAGTGAGTGTTAAAATTAAATAAATCACTGCAGTTACTAGGAAGGTTTCTGTAAAGCGAAACACATTGCCAGCGACCGCTAAGGATTGGAAGAAGAGTTCCGACACTCCGATGACATTTAAGACGCTGGTGTCTTTGATATTGACCACAAACTCATTGCCAATGGCAGGAAAGGAGTTTTTAATGGCTTGCGGTAAAATAATGATGACCATGGCTAGTGCGTGATGCATGCCAATTGAACGCGCGGCTTCGTATTGACCATCATCAAGCGATTGAATCCCAGCTCGAATAATTTCAGCCATGTAGGCGCCTGTGTTAACGGATACGATGATGAGTGCCGCTTGCCAGGGTGACCAGCCTAAGGTTGGACGCAAACCATAATATAAAAACATGGATTGCACCATCATCGGGGTCCCACGAAAGACTTCGATGTAAACATTCGCAAGGATCTTGAGTCCGTATTTAAAAAGACGGCTTAAGATACGATCATGCTTTTGAATCGTAATCAGTTTTAAACTCGCAAAGAAAAGCCCGATAACTAAACCAAAAATGGTAGCACTCAAGGATATAATTAAGGTGTTACGAATTCCAAAAAGAAACATAACCTTGTAGCGATTATAAATGGAGAATGCCCCTTTGAAGTTAAAGAGGGCATTCAAAATAAACATATTCATTAATCTTGCGCTTCTGGTTGGCGCATGAGCGCTTCATTCATCCAGATGTTGCGTGTTTCAGTTGAAATACTAGCCAGAATTTCGTTAATTTGGTTAAGTAATTCAGTATCACTTTGACGCAAAGCAACCGAGACGGTGGTATCTTCTTCATCCGTCACAAAGCCAGCCTCACCTTCAAAATCAATGATGATTAGTTCTGGGTTATTCGCAACAATACTAATCGCTACCGGTCGTTCTGATACCATCGCATCCGCTTCTTTGGAAACCACAGAATTGGTCAACAAGGGAAAGGATGACAAAGGCGTTTGATGGATAACTTGATCAATTTGGTCAATGATATCATCATGGAAGGTGCTGCGTTGAGCTACCACTTTCGCGCCTGAAAAATCACTAAGGGATGTCGCATCCACATACATTGAGTCCGCCCGGACAATCAAGACCATGTCACTGGCGTAGTAGGGGATGGAAAAGGCGACTTGTTCGCGGCGTTCTTCCGTATCTGTCATACCCGCCACAATCATATCAATCTCATTTGAATTTAACGCTGCTTCTAAACCTTCCCAGGCTATTTGCTTTACAATCAGTTCTTTGTCTAATCCATTGGCGATGGCACTCGCGATGGTGATGTCATAGCCATCACAGTAGGCGACATTATCTTGGATTTGAATGGCCGTTTCGCTGGCTCCAACTTGGGACCAATTAAAGGGAGCGTAATCACACTCGAGACCAACAACAATGACATCATCACTGTTATTTGGGGTGTTGCTGCAAGCACTCACTAATAAAACAAGACTTAAACTTACTAAAAATAATAATCTTTTCATAAGATCCTCCTTCTTGTACAAAACAAAAGATCGTGGCTACCACGACCTTAAATTTCTACATTAAGGAGTTGTAGCGCCTCTTCTTGCGAAGGAGTGAAACTAGTTTTTCTAGTAACCCCATGCTCGTAATTTGCCAATTGCGACCATTCGGCGGTGATTGCCTTTCCATAAGTTCATTGCTTGCCAGCTCCCTTATGTACTCTTCTGCACCGCAGCCTCTATCTTTTGTTTTCTAATGTACC
>JAAZGU010000129.1 GCA_012511085.1 Erysipelothrix sp.
CATTCACATCAATCACATCGTATGGGAAAAAGACGTTGCTATGTTTCGCTAAAAAGTAATAAGCTTCCACAAGTTGATGCTCATCAAAATCACGTTCCTTCACTAAGTTAAACAAAGCTTGCAGTGGCACGCGATACACCTCTTCTTTTGCGTATTGGCTTAAATGCGTGAGCCAGTCATTGATTACCGGCATCGGAATTTCAGGATACAATGCTAACCAGAGCCGCACCTCTTCAATAAGTACTTCTGGGCTCACAATTTTATGATGCACCAAAACATCAATCCACAGGGTTTGTTTCGCGAAAAAATCCATGTCGATACAATCGTTGTTTGCGCTTGTCCAATAACTGATAAATTCATCCATCATCCAGGAAAAAAGTGTTAAGGCAGTTTGATCATGATGGTTGTTTAAATACCAATCCATTTGATCCATATAAAATTCATAGGCTTCAAACAAGACGTCGGTATCATCATGCTTCTGGGCATGATTGAGTGCAAGTTTCATAATCCCAATCACTTCTTTAACTTGCTGATCGACATCCATCACGTACTCATTAAAATCATCCGGAATGTTTAGATACGGTTGAATCTGATAGTCGTCTTTTTTATGATGCGACAAGACAATAAAAGAGGCGGCCAAATGCTTGCAGTAACGCTTGCCTTGACAATCGCAATGCGCACTTAAAAGATGGCCAACATCATCCACCGTAATGTTCGTATGATAGTGTTTTGTACCAACAACCACGAACTCATACACATGCGCGTCTTTCTGTAGTTTTGTCAGCACCAAACCCCAATTAAAATAATCGTGTCCACGACGAAAAGTAGTGTCACTAAATAAATGATGCGCAACTTTTATATGCATAGCAACGGCTCCTTTATGATAAGGCGTGCACGAAAATGTATTTTGATGCTTATATTATACGCTATTTTTTAAAAGGATTAAACACCATCTCAAAATATGATAAAATAGGGTTGAAATATACAAGCAAGGAGTATCAATGACACAAACAAAACGAATTGAACGTGATTCCCTTGGGGAAGTCACTTTAGATAGCCATGTGCTTTATGGGGCACAAACCAAACGTGCCATCGATAATTTTCCGATTACAAAACGCCCGATTCATCAAACGATGATTCGTGCTTTGGGGATGATTAAACTCGCAAGTGCAAACGCCAATTTTAAAGCCGGCATGCTTGATGCAGAACGGCACAGCTACATTGTGCGCGCCTGCCAAGATGTCATCGACGGCAAACTGGATCAATGGTTCATTACCGATGCGATTCAAGGCGGTGCCGGTACCTCGGTCAACATGAACGCCAATGAAGTCATCGCGAATCAAGCAGCCCTGTATGCCAACAAACAAATTGGCGTCTATGACTTTATTCACCCCAACGATCACATTAACTTTGGACAATCCACCAACGATGTTTTCCCGACCGCAGGTCGCATAACGTCGTTGTTTTTAAGCCGCAAGCTTTTAGAAGAACTCCAAGCTCTGCAAATCTCCCTTTTGAAAAAATCAGAAGAATTTGAGGACGTGCTAAAAATGGGCCGTACCCACTTACAAGATGCGATTCCCATCCAGCTTGGGCAAGAATTCAAAGCCTTTGCGACATCCTTTAATCGTGATATTAAACGCATTAAATTTGCCTTTGCGGATTTACGTTCCACCAACATGGGTGCCACCGCCATTGGCACCGGTTTAAATGCTGATGAGCGTTACCGGCGTTTAGTCACCAAAGAGCTCAGTGCCATCAGTGGCCTGGCGCTCACCTCCGCACGTGATATGATTGACAGCACGCGCAATGTTGATGCGTTTGTGTGGGCCAGTTCCGCACTTAAAACTTTAGCGGTCAATTTATCAAAAATGGCCAACGACTTGCGCTTGATGGCATCCGGTCCTAAAACTGGTTTTGCGGAAATCAACCTCCCGGAACGCCAACCTGGATCATCCATCATGCCCGGTAAAGTGAATCCTGTTATCGCTGAAGTCACAAACCAAGTATGCTTTAATGTGTTTGGTAATGATGTCTCAATTTTGAAAGCCGCGGAAGCGGGTCAACTTGAACTCAATGTCTTTGAGCCTGTTATCTTTTATAAGTTGTTTGACTCAATCGACACGCTCACAAATGCGATTGTGACACTCAGAGAAAACGCAATTAACGGAATTACTGCCAATCGTGAACGCTGTCAAGAGCACGTGGAAAATTCGATTGGTTCCATCACCGCTGTGGCACCACACATTGGATATGCCAACGCCTCTAAAATTGCGAAACAAGCGTTGATGGAAAAACGTAAATTGCGTGATGTCTTACTTGAAAGTAATTTAATCAGTGAAAAAGAATTGGATATCATCTTAAGTGCAAAAGAAATCACAAAACCTGGAATATCAGGTAAACATTTATTGTTGAAACGCCAAAAGCGTGCGAAAATGGAGAAAATTGATGAAGATCATACATAGAGACGCCATCTTTAATGCGGTTAAAGAAGCTTGCATCAATGTGCAATATCGCTACTCACCAGAAATGGAAAAAGCCATTCATCTGGCCATGGAAAAAGAAGAAGGTGTCGCTAAGAGTATTTTAAAGGTCCTGATTGAAAACGCGGACCTCGCAACCGATCAAAGGCTACCCATGTGTCAAGACACTGGTATGATTTTAGTATGGGTGCAATTAGGCACTCAAGTTAAAATCGAAGGTGGCTTTCTAAATGACATCATCAACGAAGCCGTAAAAGAAGCCTACGATGTCGCGTACTTACGCAAATCTGTGGTTGCGGACCCTATCTTTGGACGTGTGAACACCCAAGATAACACACCCGCAATCGTGCATGTCGATCTCATTGATTCCGATGACATGATTATTAATGTCACTGCCAAAGGTTTTGGTAGTGAAAACATGTCAGCATTAAAAATGCTGACTCCTGGCGATGGTCTCGAAGGTGCTAA
>JAAZGU010000130.1 GCA_012511085.1 Erysipelothrix sp.
CCAAGCCGACATCTTTGATGGTTTAGTACCCATCCTCAATGCCTTCATCAAACTGGGAGGGATTCTAATCGTCTACACTTATTCTGAAAGCCAGATGATCATTCGTGATTACCAACGCTATTTTGACTTTTTGCCGCATGAAATCATCGGCTTCGATCAAGCGAAACACATGCAAAAACCCAATCGTTTACCAATCTTATTGGCCTTGGCAAAATATGGACTAACATCCAAAGATTGTTTGATTGTGGATGATATGCCGCTTTTGATACCGACCGCAAAACGTCTCAACATGGACATGGTTGGTGCCCATTGGGCCCAAGGTGCACATTATATTTGGAATAAAAAACATCATGACGTCCCCCTCTGTCATGATGTGTTGAAATTATCTGATTTTATCTTTGAATAATTATTCAAACAAAGAACGATTAAACTCAATTTTTAAATGTTCGTACGCTTTTGCGGTCGCAACACGCCCCCGTGCCGTACGATTAATAAAGCCAATTTGTAATAAATAAGGCTCATAGACATCTTCAAGGGTCATGCTTTCTTCACTGATGCTATTGGCAATCGCATCAAGGCCAACGGGACCACCACCAAAGCGTTCAATGATGCCCTTAAGGTAGCGGATGTCTACTTCATCCAAGCCAATTTCATCGACCTTCAAACGATTGAGGGCCATCTTTGTGATATCCAAATCGATGACATTATCGTTATACACCAACGCAAAATCACGCACACGACGAAACAAACGGTTCGCAATCCGCGGTGTACCCCGCGCCCGTTTCGCAATCTCTAACTGCGCTTGAGCATCAATGGGTGTTTCAAGCACGCGGCTCGTGCGTTTTACAATTTGTGCAAGTTCTTCTTGCGAATAATACAATAACTTGCTGACGATGCCAAAACGATCACGCAGCAGTGCGGTTAAATCACCAGCACGGGTCGTTGCCCCAACCAAAGTAAAAGGCGGCAAATCCAAGCGAATTGAGCGCGTGGTTGCGTCTTTACCAACAATAATATCAATCGCATAGTCTTCCATGGCTGGATACAAAACTTCTTCCACCACTTTTGGAAGTCGATGGATTTCATCAATAAACAAAATATCTCCAGCAGATAAGGAACTCAAAATTGCGGCTAAGTCTCCGCTTTTTTCAATGGAAGGCCCACTAGTTACGCGAATGTTGGTGTTCATTTCATGACTTAAAATGTAGGCAAGCGTTGTCTTACCAAGCCCCGGGGGTCCATAAAAAAGAATATGGTCAAGGGCTTCATTACGAATTTTAGCCGCTGAGACAAACACTTCGATGTTTGCTTTTAATTCCAACTGCCCCACGTATTCATTTAAGGTAGCTGGTCTTAAAGAACTTTCATCATCGCTTTGATGCGCGTACACACTTAATACTTGCTCCATTAGACTCCCTTCTTTTGTTTCAATAGCCAATTTAGACTGGCTTTTAATAAGGTTTGATCATCCACATCACCCAAGGTGACTAAATATTTTGGTAAGCCACTTAATTCAGAAGCGCGATAACCCAATTGTTTTAAAGCAGCCATGGTGTCCGTGATGTTGGCAGAATTTACTTGTTGCATCTGTTCTTTCACGAGTTTTCCTTTTAAATCCAAAATAATTTGTGATGCACTTTTGGCACCTATTTGCGGTAATGTCTTAAGATAGGTGACATCTTCATTTAAAATGGCTTGACTGAGCAAATCAATGGAAGCCACGCTCAACATCGTCATGGCTGTTTTAGGACCAATGCCCTTAACATTGATCAGTTGTTCAAACATGCGTTTTTCTTCGATCGTTGAAAAACCATATAAAGTTTGAGCATCTTCACGCACAATCATCATCGTATGCAAAAAGACGGTTGAGTCCAGTTTTAACTCATCCACACGATTGAATCTAATTTCATAACCCACACCATTGACATCAACAATCACGGAATCAAGGTGCAAGGCATAAACAACACCACGTACAAACGCTATCATGATTAATCACCTGCTTTTTATTATACCAAATCCACAATCAATCTTCACTGTCTTCAAAAACAAAAGCTAAATTTTCAATAATCACCACATCCCCAGGCTCAGCACCGGCGGCTTTTAGTGCTTTGTCAACACCCCAGCGTTTGAGCACGTAAGCAAATTGAAGTGCGGATGCTTCGTTTTCAAAATCATACTGACGGTATTTGTTGATGAGTGCCTCACCCGTTAATCTGAATTCATGATTACCTAAATTCACAACCTCAAAACGTGGTTTTTCTTTCTTTAAGGTATATGTAAACGTAGGTGCTTCCTGTTCAATGTCCGTTTGTTTTTTAAGTTCTTCCAAAACACTGGCCATCTTATAAAGCAAAGCATCAAGCCCATCTTTAATAACAGCACTGATTTCAAAGATTTCTAAATCAGGAAATGCTTCTTTGAACCGTTTTAAATTATCTTGGGCATTGGGTAAATCCATTTTATTGGCAACCACAATTTGTGGCCGATCGCTTAAATCTACGGTATAGTTTTTCAGTTCCGCATTGATGATGCGATAATCCGCGATTGGATCGCGGAAATCTTGAGCACCCATATCAATGATATGTACCAACAACTTGGTGCGCTCAATGTGCCTTAAAAACTGAATGCCCAAACCTTTACCTAAGGCTGCCCCTTCAATCAAGCCCGGCATATCAGCGACCACAAAAGCTGGGTATTCACCAACACCAACCACCCCAAGATTGGGAACAATGGTTGTGAAATGGTAAGGCGCAATTTCTGGCTTGGCAGCACTGATGACACTCAACAGTGTGGATTTTCCAACCGATGGAAAACCAATCAAGCCGACATCTGCAAGCAACTTTAATTCAACCTGCACTTCGCGCTGTTCGCCAAGCGCTCCGCGTTGTGCATAATCAGGTGCGGGATTGCGTGAACTTTTATAACGCGCGTTACCTTGTCCACCAGCGCCTCCTTTGGCAATGATGACGCGTTGGTCAACATGCACTAAGTCGGCCAGCACCTCTTTAGAATTCGCATCGATAAAGACTGTGCCTAAAGGAACTTTTAAGATGACATCTTTGCCGTCAGCGCCATGCATTTTTTTATTTTTACCATGTTCACCATTTTTGGCAACCACCCGCCGTTGATAGCTTAAATCCAGCAAGGTCGACTTGTTGGTATCAACCATCACGATGACATCCCCACCCTTGCCACCATCACCGCCGCTTGGACCACCGAGGGGTACGTATTTTTCACGCCGAAAAGCGACGAGTCCATCGCCCCCTTTACCAGCTATCACTTCAATTTTTACTTTATCAATAAACATACTTAATCTCCATTTTAAAAAATCCCCGATTAAGGGGATTTATTATGCTTCTGGATACACAGAAACGCGAGTCTTGCTTCTGCTTAAACGTTCAAATTTTACAACGCCATTAATTAATGCAAACAAGGTGTCATCACCACCACGTCCAACATTTTGTCCTGGATGAATTTTTGTACCACGTTGACGATACAAAATTGATCCAGCATGCGCAAATTGACCGTCGGCTTTTTTAGCACCCAAACGCTTTGCATGTGAGTCACGACCGTTCTTTGTGGATCCAACCCCTTTTTTAGAAGCAAATAGTTGAATATCTAACAAATATTTCATGGTTTACACCTCCATTTTCGTAATTTTAATATATTCTGGATGAGCAATTGCCATTGTTTCCAATTGGATTAACATGACCGTCAGCATCAGTTGCACTTGCGGATTGGAATCAATCACTTCCACATGCACATAGCCTTCATCAACTTGCTCATCAATGTCATCTTCAGCCATCCGTGTCAGTGCATTTAAAGCACCAATTGCGATTGAACTAACACCGGCACATACTAAGTCTTCGCCTTTGCTTGCGGCGTTGGCATGCCCAGAAATCGTCAATGTGACAACCTCTGCGGCAGCGTATGTTACCTTAACGTGAATCATTAGGCTTGAATGTCTTCAATCACTAAACGTGTGTACGGTTGACGATGACCTTGTTTTTTGCGAGTCGAGCCTTTTTTAGCAGTGTATTTGAAGATTGTGATCTTCTTGCCTTTACCTTGCTTCTCAACTTTCGCAAACACTTTTATGCCTTTTACGTATGGAGTACCAACCCGTGTTTTACGGTTTGAATAAACGAGAACCTTATCAAAGATAATTTCATCGCCTTCCTGCGCATCGAGTTTTTCAACAAAGATGACATCACCTTTTTCAACACGAATTTGTTTGCCTCCAGTTTCGATAACAGCATACATACTTGTGCACCTCCTTTACATACCCAGACTCGCCTTTTGCGGTGGTTTTCACACTTGAGACCGACATCAGAGCGGTTACAGTCGTGGGGTACAGCTTTGATAGTTTATCATGTTTAGGTAAAAATATCAATGTTTCACCACTTATATTATACAATATTTCAAGTTAATCAGCATGGACCTTTTATTTTTATAAAAACATCCCAAATACCATGGCCACCAGCAATGACAACAACATGTTGCTGACTCGAAATTTCGTGAGTTTCAACATGTTGAAAGCTAAGGCAATAATCAAGATGGATCCGGTCGCACCAATCAAGGCGATGCTCATCGGTGTCAATATGGTTGAAAGCGATGTCGCTAAGAGTGTTAGCGAGCCTTGATAAATCAAAATCGACACGGATGAAAACAAAACACCCACGCCATAGGTTGCGGCGAGCAAGATGGAAGCAATAAAGTCAAGAGTCGCTTTTGTATAAAGAATCTCGTAGTTTTGTGAAAGGCCTGCTTCAAAGGAGCCGACGACCGCCATGGCACCAATTCCAAAAAGCAAGGTCGCGCTGATAAAACCCTTCACAAACCAGCCTTCTTGCCGGTTTGTGGAGAATTGTTGTTCAATTTTATACAAGCCTTTTTCTAAACGTTGTTCCACTTGCAAGGCTTCCCCCATCAAACTTCCAAGTGTTAAGGCAACAATGACATAAATCAAGTGATTGCTTTCAATTACCCCCGAGATGCCAATGACCAAAACCACCAGCGATGTGATGGACAATAAAGTGTCTTGCAGCGTTAAAGAAATATATTTTTTAAGCAAGAGGCCAATCAATGAGCCCACCACAATGCCAAGCACATTCACCCATGTCGCAATCATAAGAGCACCTCTGCTTGCGCTTCCATTGGTAAGTCCACATAAAAACGCGTTTCATCTGCTGTCGATGTGACACCAAAATTCAAATTGTGTGCCAAACAAATCGACTTCACAATCGCCAAGCCAAGTCCGGAACCGGAATCATTGCGCGTAAAGTTTTTATCAATTTTATAATAGCGATCCCATAAGTAAGGCAAATCAGCCTTCGCAATCCCATCACCATGGTCAATAACGCTCACACGAATCACATCTTTTTTATGGGCTGCCTCAATAAATACATGTTGATCGGGTCCTGCATGGGAGATAGCGTTGTTGATGTAATTAAAAATAACTTGCCCAACCTTAACTTCATCACAATACACAATCATGGCTTCATCAACCTTGGTTGTGATTTCAATATTAAAGCTTTTTGAAGCATTATCAAAGAGACGTACGATATTTTCAATCATTGATTTTAAATGAACGTTGGTCGCATTGATTAACAAAGACGGTTGATTGAATTGACTCAGCTTCAACATGTCAGAAACCAAAACATCCAAATGTTGAGCTTCCATTAAAATAATATCCAAATGTTCGTTGCGTTTCGTCTCCGAACTGCCTGATATTTCTTTAATCATTTCCGCATAGGCCTTGATAGTTGTTAAAGGTGTTTTGATATCATGGGACACGTTTGCGATTAAATCTTTACGCAGGTCATCCATCTTGGCGATTTCTTGCGTCGCATAGTTTAAAGTTTGCGCCAATTCATTAAACTCAGTATAATTGGTTGGTTCAAATTCAACCTTCACATCACCACCGGCCAATTTCTTGGCACTTTTAACCATGGCTTGCAAGGGTTTGGACAAACGCGATGCGATCATTAAAGCCACAAAGGTGCTCAAGACGAAAACGCCAATCGTTACATAACCAAATTGGTCTTGAAGAATTTTAATGGTTGAATCCAAAGGTTCGATTGGGGCATTGACAAACACAAAATAGGATGTGAAATCCGCAACAACTTCTTTTCCATAAAACATCATTTCGCGTTCTTGATCAGCACCGGTTAAATTAAAGTAAAAATCTGTGCCACGCACAATTTTAGCTTGTTCAATGTATTCTTGCATAAAATTAGGATTTTCTTGATGGTTTTGACGTGAAATGAAACAGTTGACACCCAAAGTATCGACAAAATAGACTTGTTCACCTTGTTGGTTGTAAACACTTGCGCAAACGTTGTTTTGAATCACAACCCCAACAACGCCTTCCGAGAGTGTTTCATTGCGAAGGTTATCTTCAATGACACTAGCTACGTAGCGCACATCACCAATGCGACTGTTACGATAGAATGGCTTTAAAAAGATGACTTGGAAAACCCAAATCAAGAGCAAAATCGCTATTGAAAATAGCGTCATATAACCCCAAGTTTTAAAACGTAATCCATTAAGTCTTTGTTTCAAATTTATAGCCTGTACCTCTTACTGTCACAATGAATTTTCGATATTCACCTAAGTTTTTTCTTAGCATTTTAATATGGGTATCAATGGTCCGATCATCGCCATAATAATCGTACTTCCATACCTTATTTAATAAGTAATCCCGGGAGAGTGCCTGGTTTTTATGTTCGATTAAAAAGACAAGCAATTCATATTCTTTAGGTGTTAAGTTGATGCGCTTGCCATCAATGCTCACTGTTTTCCCGTCAAAATCAACCACGAGCTGCTCAAAAATTGCCTCGCGGTTGCGCGTGATTTGACGCCGACTCAAAATAAGTTTAATGCGCGCCATCAGTTCTTTCAGGGAAAAAGGCTTCACAATGTAATCATCAATCCCTAATTCAAACCCTAATAATTTATCATGCTCCTCAAAGCGCGCCGATAACATAATAATAGGAATATCTTTGATGGCTTTTAATTTCTTTGTCGTGCTAAACCCATCGAGATTTGGCATCATAATATCTAAAATGATGATATCCACATCATTGTTTTTAACAAATTCAATGGCTTCTAAACCATCGCAGGCACTGAAAACTTCATAACCGTGTGCGCTTGCGTATTCTTTAATAACTTCGCGGATGTTTATTTCATCATCCACAACTAAGATTCGATTCATACTACCTCCTACACCTTCAAAATAGCCATGGTCTGGATAATGAAGGAATTGCGTTGATCAAAATGACCGGTAATCTGATAAAATTGTCCCCGTTTTAATTGTTCATTGACTTTATTATACAAGTTAGGCCACAAAATAGCATCACCATCGCCGGTATCATCGCTTACTTTCACAAAAGCCATGGACTCCCCTTTTTTGGTTTTGATAACCCGAAAGTTATCCACCATCACACATAAGGTATGCGTGTTGCGATCCTTAATCAGCGCCAAATCGCTCACCTGTGTCTTTAAATTAGCCTTGTATTGTTTGATGGGATGTTCACTGAGATAAAAGCCCAACACTTCTTTTTCTTTCTCCAAAGTAAGGTGCGGTTGATGCTTCACATGCACAATCAGCGGTTTGCTGACCAAGTCCAAATCAATTTGCACATGGTCGTTGCTTTCAATTTTAACCAAATTCGCATAGTTCATGGCATCATCAAGACTCGCAATCAAATCCAGCCTGCGCACCTTGAAATGATCCAAAGCACCCGCATAAATAAGGGCCTCACATTGTTTGACTGTCATGTTAGCGACGCTCATGCGCGCGACAAAATCAAAGAAATCCACAAAAGCCCCTCTTAGATCACGTTCCGCAACAATCGCTTGCGTGATGACTTTGCCAATGCCACGAATAATGGTCAATGGCAACAAGATGGCTTCATCCTCAATTTGATAAGTAGATGTGCTGTTTGCAATTGAAACTGGTAACACGGTGATGTTTTTTCTTTTGATTTCCATTAAATACTCGAGTGTTTTACGTTCTGAGTGAATCACACTGTTTAAGAGTGCCTTATAAAAAGCGTGCGGGTAATTGGCTTTGAGGTAAGCCATTTGATAAGAAATCATAGCATAAGCAACCGCATGCGATTTATTAAAGCCATAATTCGCAAATTTTTCAATCATCGCAAACAAATCTTCAGCGGTCCTTTGATCAAGGTGATTGGCTTGGGCACCTTCGATAAACTCCGCCTTCAAAGCAAGAATTTCTTTTTGGTTTTTCTTGCCAATCGCTTTGCGTAAATGATCAGCCTTAGCTAGTGAGAAATTCGCAATTTCTTTCACGGCCTGCAAAATTTGTTCTTGGTAAATTAAGATACCGTGCGTGTCTTTGACGATGGGGCGCAACAGTGGATGCACATCGTGTTGTTGGCTGCGGTTGGCTTTCGCTTTCAAATAAAGCGGGATGTTTTCCATGGGTCCCGGACGATAGAGCGCCAAGCTCGCTACCACATCATCAAAATAGTCGCACTGCATTTGTACCAACAAACGTTTCATCCCTGCGGATTCAAGTTGGAAAATCCCAGCTGTGTCCCCTTTTTGAAGCAAGGCATACGTTTGAGGATCATCAAGGGGTAATTTTAATAAGTCCAAGTCCAATTTAAGCGACTGCACAATCTCATCAATGATTGTCAAGTTACGTAAGCCAAGCAAATCAATTTTAATGAGCCCTAAATCCTCTAAATATTCCATGGAATATTGCGTGGAGAGCGTGTCAGCTTCCA
>JAAZGU010000131.1 GCA_012511085.1 Erysipelothrix sp.
CTTTCGGCATACCATCTTGATTCCCAATCACGGATAATCCCAATCCGCAATCCTACTGGATTAACTTTTTGTCCCATAATTGTTCCTCCTAATCTCTTTCTGCCACGATGACACTAATGTGGCTTGTGCGTTTATGGATGGGTGCTGCCATTCCCTTTGCGCGTGCGCGATATCGTTTCAATGTTACGCTTTCATCAGCATAGCATTTCTTAACATATAGTTTATCTTGATCTAAATTATGATTATTCACAGCGTTAGCAATCGCTGAGTTCAATACTTTAGCGGCTACCTTTGCGGAATGATTCGGTGTGAATTTCAAAATTGCTTGCGCCTCTTTGATATCCTTACCGCGAATTAGATCCAGAGCTAAACGTGCTTTTCTAGGAGTAACACGAATGGTTCTAGCAGTTGCTTTAACGTCCATGTTTATTTCCTCCCTGCTCTCTTGTCATCGCCATGACCCCCATAGCGACGCGTAGGTACAAATTCACCTAATTTATGGCCTACCATGTCCTCAGTTACATACACAGGGACATGTTCTTTCCCGTTGTATACCGCGAAGGTGTGCTCGACAAACTGCGGGAAAATAGTCGAACGACGAGACCATGTTTTAATAACTTCTTTTTTGTTTTGTGCATTCAGTGCTTCGACCTTTTTAAAGAGGTGTTCATCACAGAATGGTCCTTTTTTCAAACTACGACTCATAATTTAATTCCTTTCGTTTATTTCGCTTTCCGTCTGCGGACGATGTATTTATTCGATGCTTTCTTCTTCTTACGTGTCTTAACACCCATGGTCTTTTTACCCCAAGGTGTCATCGGTGCCACGCGACCAATCGGTGTTTTACCTTCACCACCACCGTGTGGGTGATCAACAGGGTTCATAGCAGATCCACGTACGGTTGGACGAATGCCCATCCAACGTGAACGTCCAGCTTTACCAACGGTAACCAAGCTGTAATCTTCATTTCCAACTTCACCAATGGTTGCCCGACATGTCGCTAAGATTTTGCGAACCTCGCCTGATGCTAAGCGAATGATAATGTACTTATCTTCACTCCCTAGAATTTGAGCGCTCACTCCTGCAGAACGTGCCAATTGGCCCCCTTTACCAGGTTTGAGTTCCACATTATGAACAAAAGTTCCATCAGGAATTTGTCCAAGTTCTTTTGCGTGACCCACTTTAATATCAGCATTAGGACCACTGAGAACTTCCATTCCAACTTTTAAACCTTTTGGCGCTAAAATGTATCGTTTCTCGCCATCAAGATAATGTAATAAGGCAATGTTGGCGCTCCGGTTTGGATCGTATTCGATACTTGCAACCTTTGCGGGGACATCGTCCTTATTCCGTTTAAAATCGATAACGCGGTATTTACGTTTATGGCCACCACCTTGATGTCTTGTGGTGATGCGACCTGTGTTATTACGACCACCTTTTTTACTGAGAGGTTCCAATAACGAACGTTCAGGTTTGTTCGTTGTGATTTCCTCATTTTGCAATGTGGTCATCCCACGACGACCAGGTGTCGTCGGCTTATAGGCTTTAATCGCCATTTCAATTCCTCCTTACGCAACTTTTCCGGAAATAGCGTGATTCTTCCGATAGTGACATCAACTAGTATAAGTTGATGCTTTGACCTTCAGCGACCTTCACGATGGCTTTGCGCACCGCTTTGGTTGTGCCTTGGTACTGACCCATACGCTTTGGTTTGGGTTTGACATTCACAATGTTAACTTTTTCGACATTGACTTTGAAGATTTCTTCAACGGCGATTTTAACTTGTGTTTTATTAGCACCCTTTGCAACTTCAAAGGTGTACTTGTTGTCTTGATCTGTATTTTTTACCGACTTTTCGGTAATGATCGGTCTTAGAATGATATCTCTTGGATTACTCATGCTTCTAACTCCTCACTTTTTGTATTGTTCCAATACGCACCCGCTTCAAGCGCGGCTTCTTTTGTGAAGACAAGATGATCAGCATTCATGATGTCATAAACATTGAGACCTTCCACACTGAGCATCATCGTATTGTTTAAATTTCTTAATGAGAGAAAGGCGTTTTCAAATTCTTCATTGCCACTGACCACAAACAAAGCTTTATGATCGAGTTTTAAATTTTCACGAATCGCAATGAAGTCTTTTGTTCTAGCTTGCTCCATCTTGACATTTTCAACAACCATCAAAGCTTCATCAAGATGTTTCTGTGATAGTGCTGACACCATCGCTAAACGCCGTACCTTGCGGTTTAATTTCCCACCATAGGCTCTGGGTGTCGGTCCAAAGACGACGCCACCACCACGCCATTGCGGTGAACGAATGGAACCATGACGCGCACGTCCTGTTCCTTTTTGACGCCAGGGTTTACGACCGCCGCCCCGCACTTCACTACGTATTTTTGTATCGTGCGTTCCTTGACGACTTGCCCCTCTTTGGCGCATTAAGGCATCAAACATTGCTTGTTGATGCGGCTCAACTCCAAAGACTGCAGCTTCTAGTTCCATTTCCTCTAATGGTTTGCCACTTAAATCATACACTTGTACTTTAACCATCGAATTACTCCTCCTTCGCTGCCGTTAAGTCAACGAGCGTTGTTGCTGGTCTTGACTTAATTCTTTTGGTTGTGGTTTTCATAATCACAAAGCCACGTTTTGGCCCTGGGACATTACCTTTTATTAATATATAGTTTTTCTCAGCGTCCGTTTTAATCACTTCCAAGTTACGGTTCGTGGTTGTGAAGCCACCGTGTTGACCCGCCATCACACTTCCTTTGAAGATGCGACCTGGGGTCCGCCCACCGGTTGCCATTGATCCTAATCCACGATGGAATCCAGAACCATGACTACGGGGACCAAGTGCTTGGTTGTTACGCACAACTGCACCGGTATAACCTTTACCTTTTGATGTACCAACGACATCGATCATGTCGCCAGCTGCGAAAACGTCTGCTTTAACTTCTTGTCCAACTTCGTAATCAAACATGCCTTCGCCACGAATCTCAGCGACAAAGCGCTTGACGTTCGCATTTGCTTTTTGCGCATGTCCAACTTCTGGTTTAATTGCTCTGTTACTTTTTTTATCTTCGACTCCAAGTTGCACAGCACTGTAGCCATCGCTTTGTAACGTTTTCTTTTGTAAGACAACGTTGGGTTGTACTTCAATGACAGTAACTGGAATTAATAATCCATCCTCACTGAACACTTGGGTCATTCCGACTTTACGTCCTAATAATCCTTTCATCTTAACCTCCAATTACAGTTTAATCTCAATGTCGACGCCGGTCGGCAACTCTAAACGACTAAGAGCATCAATCGTTTCTGCCGATGGACCAACAAGTTCGATAAACCGTTTGTGGGTGCGTGTTTCAAATTGTTCACGTGAATCTTTGTACTTATGCACCGCCCGTAATACTGTTACAATTTCTCTTTCAGTTGGTAGCGGAACCGGACCAACTACTTTTTTAACACCATGATCATTGGCTGCGTTGACAATTTTCTCCGCTGCTTGATCTAATGACCGGTGTTCAAACGCTTTTAAGCGTATGCGAATGCTATTCTTTGCCATGGAAATCCTCCTTTTCATTTCGTCTATATCCATGATAGACCCGCTCGATGCAAATTACCCGACTTCCCACTGAACCATGACAACGCCTCTCAGTGTGCCGGCAACCTTGCACGTCTTTGCGGTCGCTTAGGTATAATATCAGATATAAGATGAGAATGCAAACCTTTTCACTACTATTTGAGCGGTTTTTTGAACTTTTCGTCTTTTTAGTAAAAATGCGTAAAAAAAGCGCTGTTTTAGGATAAATTTTGAAAATTTATGAAAAGCAACGCATTTTTGGTAAAAAAGAACCCCCTAAGGAGTTCTTTCGATCGTTTATTAAGCTAGAATTTCGGTAACGTTACCAGCACCTACGGTACGGCCACCTTCACGCACGGAGAACTTTGTTCCTTGTTCTACGGCGATAGGTGCGATTAACTCAACAATCATCTCAACGTTATCACCAGGCATTACCATTTCAGTGCCTTCCGGCAAGATGATAATTCCGGTAACGTCTGTGGTACGGAAGTAGAATTGGGGGCGGTAGTTCGACACGAATGGTGTATGACGGCCACCCTCTTCTTTACTTAGTACATAAACTTGAGCTTTAAATTTTGTATGAGGTTTAACAGTACCTGGTTTTGCCAGTACTTGTCCACGTTCAACTTCGTCACGGTTAACACCACGAAGTAGTGCACCTACGTTATCACCAGCGGTTGCATTGTCCAATAATTTATGGAACATTTCAATTCCGGTAACAACGGTTTTACGTGTTGGACGTAAACCAACAATTTCAACTTCTTCAGATAGTTTCAAGACACCGCGCTCAACACGTCCGGTTGCGACGGTACCACGACCTGAAATTGTGAAGACATCTTCAACAGACATCAAGAATGGTTTGTCAGTTTCACGAACTGGGGATGGGATGTACTCATCAACAGCATCCATAAGTTCTTTAATTTTTTCTTCCCATTTTGGGTCGCCTTCGTTAGCTTTCAATGCTGAACCACGAATGACTGGGCAGTTATCCCCATCAAATCCGTATTCATTCAAGAGCTCACGAACTTCCATTTCAACAAGGTCAATTAATTCTTCATCATCAACCATGTCGCATTTGTTTAGGAAAACAACCATGGATGGGATTCCTACTTGACGTCCAAGTAAGATATGCTCACGTGTTTGTGGCATTGGACCATCGGTTGCAGCAACAACTAGAATTGCACCGTCCATTTGTGCAGCGCCAGTGATCATGTTTTTAACATAGTCAGCGTGCCCTGGGCAGTCAACGTGCGCGTAGTGGCGCTTGGCTGTTTCATACTCAACGTGTGCTGTATTAATCGTGATTCCACGAGCTTTTTCTTCTGGAGCACCGTCAATTTTTTCATAATCGACTCTTTGAGATCCACCTGTTTTTGACAAGTAATTTGTGATAGCTGCTGTAAGCGTTGTTTTACCATGGTCAACGTGACCAATAGTACCGATATTAACGTGTTCTAACGTCCGATCAAATTTTTGCTTTGCCATTGCAAATTCCTCCTATTAATTTTGATATGAACCACATCTATTCTAAGATAAACTGTAACTTAATTCAACAATTAGTTACTGTTTGCGCCATTTTTGGCGACTTTTTCAGTTAGACTTTTCGGAACGGTATCGTAATGCGCAAATTGCATTGAGTAACTTCCACGCCCTTGTGTGAAGGAACGTAAGTCCGTTGCGTAGCCAAACATTTCCGATAATGGGATAAAAGCTTGGATCGCAATTGCGTTTTGACGTTCTTCCTGATCTTTGATTTGACCCCGCCGTGCTGAGACATCGCCCATGACACTTCCTAAGTAATCATTGGGGGCAACAATCTCAACGGCCATGATGGGCTCCAAGAGCACCGGCTTGCATTTCTTGGCCGCTTCTTTAAGGGCCATGCTGCCAGCGATTTTAAAGGCCATCTCCGATGAGTCGACTTCATGATAGGACCCATCAAAGAGCGTTGCTTTGATATCAATGATTGGATATCCCGCAACCAATCCCCCATTGAGGGAACCCTCGATACCTTCCATGGTTGGTTTAATGTATTCTTTTGGAACCGTTCCACCAACCACTCTATCAATGAATTCAAACCCTTTGCCGGGTTCGTTTGGTTCAAAGATAATTTTAACGTGACCATATTGACCACGCCCACCGGATTGACGAATGAACTTACCTTCACATTCGGCAGCTTGGGTAATGGTTTCTCGATAGGCAACCTGCGGTGCTCCGATGTTGGCTTCCACTTTGAACTCACGTTTCATGCGTTCCACTAAGATATCCAAGTGAAGCTCACCCATGCCCGCAATGATGGTTTGACCTGTCTCATCATCCGTGTAGGTTTTAAAGGTTGGATCTTCTTCAGCGAGTTTGCTGAGCGCAATCCCCATCTTGTCTTGATCCCCTTTTGATTTTGGTTCAATGGCGACATTGATAACCGGTTCTGGGAAAATCATCGATTCTAAGACAATCGGATGTTTCTCATCACATAAGGTGTCCCCGGTTGTTGTCTCTTTAAGTCCAATCGCAGCTGCGATATCACCAGCGTACACTTCTTTCACATCTTGACGATGGTTGGCGTGCATTTGCATGATCCGCCCGAAACGTTCTTTCTTTTGTTTCGTCGAATTATACACATAGGATCCACTCGCTAATTTACCTGAATACACTCTAAAATAACTTAGACGTCCCACAAACGGATCGGTCATGATTTTAAAGGCTAAGGCACTAAAGGGTGCATCGTCATCGGATGGCCGCGTTGCTTCTTCCCCATTGGGTAAGGTTCCTTTAATGGGGGGAACCTCCAATGGTGAAGGTAAATAATCAACCACCGCATCCAACATCGTGACAATTCCTTTGTTTTTATAAGCTGCCCCGCACATCACTGGGAAAAACTCCCCACTAATGACGGCTTTACGAATGGCTTGTTTGATTTGTGGAATCGTCGGCTCTTCACCTTCTAAGACCAACATCATCAAATCATCATCGTAATCTGCAATCATTTCTAACAATTGATTGCGATAATTCTGCGCAGATTCCAACATTTCACTGGGAATATCTTCAATGCGATCTTCCGTGTGTGAGATGTCTTGGAAATAATGCGCACGCATTTCAACCAAATCGATTAACCCATCAAAGTGCGATTCCACTCCAATCGGCAATTGAATCGGCGATGCTTTGGCACCCAAACGATTACCAATCGTTTTGACTGCCATGTAAAAATCAGCCCCGGTTGCATCCATCTTGTTGACAAACACAATCCGTGGAACATTGTATTTAGTAGCTTGACGCCACACGGTCTCTGTTTGAGGCTCTACCCCACTCTTTGCGTCCAATACTGTAACTGCACTGTCCAACACTCGTAATGAACGTTCTACTTCAACTGTAAAGTCCACATGCCCTGGGGTATCAATAATATTGATGCGATGCTCGCCCCAAGAAGCGGTTGTTGCCGCAGAAGTAATGGTTATTCCACGCTCTTGTTCTTGCGCCATCCAGTCCATGGTTGCCGCGCCATCATGAGTTTCCCCAAGTTTATGAGTGCGGCCCGTGTAATAAAGGATGCGTTCGGTTGTGGTTGTTTTGCCGGCGTCAATATGGGCCATAATCCCAATATTGCGCGTCTTTTCTAATGAAAACTCACGTGCCATCTTAACCCTTCCTTTCTAATAGCAACAATCATCTTACCAGCGGTAATGGGCAAATGCCTTGTTTGCTTCCGCCATGCGGTGGATATCATCACGTCTTTTTACTGACGCACCAGTACCATTGGCAGCATCAATAATCTCATTTGCTAAGCGCATCTCCATCGTCTTTTCATGACGTAAACGCGCGTAATTCACAATCCAACGTAACCCTAAGGTTAAACGTCGTTCAGCGCTAACTTCAACGGGAATTTGATAGTTTGAACCACCAACCCGCCGCGCTTTCAATTCAAGCATTGGCATCACATTCGCTAATGCTTGTTCAAAAACTTCCATTGGCTCTTTGCCTGTTTTTTCTTCAACGATTAAAAATGAATTGTATAAGATCGATTGCGCGATTCCGCGTTTACCATCGATCATAATTTTGTTAATTAATCGTGTTACAAGTTTTGAATTGTAAATCGGATCAACTAACACATCTCGTTTAGCGACATAGCCTTTTCTTGGCATCGTAACTCTCTCCTTTCACTAATATGAATTATTTAGGTTTTTTTGCACCGTATAAGGAACGTCCTTGACGCCGATTTTCAACACCGGCACAGTCCATGGTTCCACGAATAATGTGGTAACGCACACCCGGCAAGTCCTTCACACGGCCACCACGAATCATAATCACACTGTGTTCTTGTAGGTTATGTCCGATGCCTGGAATGTAAGCATTCACTTCCATCCCATTGCTCAAACGCACACGTGCATACTTACGCAATGCTGAGTTAGGTTTTTTAGGTGTCATTGTCCCAACCCGTGTACAAACGCCACGTTTTTGTGGTGAGTTAAGTTTCGTTGGTTGTTTCAACAAAGTATTAAACCCGCGATTTAAAGCAGGGGATTTTGATTTCGTAACTTTGCTCTGACGGCCATGACGTATTAACTGATTAATTGTTGGCATATTTCTCCTTTCTTATGCACACACATCCTGGTGTGCCATATTTCACAATAAGTTAAGTTCCCGAAACCGGGAAACTTAACTCTCTATTTATTAGCGTAATTAATAATACAAAAGCTAGACGCAAATGTCAATCATTACGGTTAATTTTCTTCTGCACCACGAATCATTTCTTC